>CAJXUM010000242.1 GCA_913060855.1 uncultured Lewinella sp.
GATCAGCCTCGGTCTCGTGGGCTCGGAGATGTGTATAAGAGACAGCTTCTTCTTCGAGCCTGGGCTTGCTGAAAAATCTTAATTCCTATCCCAATACCTACTATTCCAGCATAAAGTCTATTGAAATAGTTTAACCATTCTGTTTCATTGGCATTTTCGCAAAATGGCAAAACTGCACAAATGAATCTAAGAACTTACATATCATCACTTTTCTTACTCCTTTTTGCTAGTTGCCAGCAAGCAGGGATGGTTTCACCACTTTCTGATACGCTTTTTCAATCTATCCCATCCGATGTTACCCATATCAACTTTCAGAATGATTTGGCCTATACCAACGAAGTCAACGTCTATACTTTTCGAAATTTTTACAATGGTGCCGGAGTAGGTATTGGTGATTTTAATCAAGATGGTTTGGCCGATCTCTTTTTTAGTGGTAATCAAGTGGATAATAAATTATACTTGAATCAAGGAGAGTTTTCCTTTTTGGATATTACAGAACAGGCGGGAGTCGCCTCCAAAAATGTATGGACGACTGGCGTAAGTATTGCCGATGTAAATGGTGATGGTTGGCTGGATATATATATCTGCAAGAGCGGAGATATCAAGGGAGAAAACCGACACAATGAGTTATTCATTAATCAAGGAATAATCCAAGAAACAGGCGACTTAAAAGCAGTTAGCTTCAAAGAAGAATCTAAAGCGTATGGCCTCGATGATATTGGACTGTCCACTCACGCAGCATTTTTTGATTACGACTTGGATGGTGACCTGGATTGTTATCTGCTGAACAATTCTTTTAGAAGTGTAGGGAATTATGACCTTCGACCAGACCAACGGAAAATAAGAGATAAAGAAGGCGGCAATAAGCTTTTTAGAAACGACCAGGGCCAATTTGTAGATGTTAGTGAAACAGCAGGCATTTACGGAAGTGCCATTGGCTTCGGATTAGGCGTGACCATTGGCGATGTTAATCGAGATGGATATCCCGACATTTACGTCAGCAATGATTTTTTTGAAAAGGATTACCTATACCTCAATCAACAGGATGGAACATTTCAGGAAAGTGTAGATAAAATGGTAAGCGAACTAAGTATGGGCTCAATGGGAGCTGATTTAGCAGATATCAATAACGATGGGCTACCCGAAATATTTGTAACAGAGATGTTGCCTGACGAAGAGCGTCGATTAAAATCAAAAGCGCAATTTGAAAACTGGAATAAATACCAGGCAGCTATCAAAAGTGGCTACCATCAACAATTTGCCCGCAATGTGTTGCAACTCAATGCGGGAGCCGGAAAGTTTTTGGAAGTAGGGAGATATGCGGGTGTGGAAGCGACAGACTGGAGTTGGGGAGCCTTGATTTTTGATATGGATAATGATGGTTGGAAAGACATTTTTATCGCCAATGGTATCTACAAGGATTTGCTCGATCAAGACTTCATTAATTTCTATTCCAACCCGGCAGAGGTCAGAGGTATACTCAACGATAAGGATGGAGGAATTGATAAGCTAGTGGATATGATTCCTTCCGAACCGCTTCCCAATTATGCCTTTCACAACCAGCATAATATGGTATTTGCCAATAGTGCCGAGGAATGGGGGCTAGGCAAAAAAACCTTTAGCAATGGTTCCGCCTATGGTGATTTGGACAATGACGGCGATTTGGATTTGGTCGTGAATAATATCAATATGCCGCCGGCTATTTATAAAAATACGACGGAGGCACATTACTTTCAAGTCGCACTCGCTGATCCCAGTACGCTCAATCGTTTTGGGATTGGTTCAAAGGTTTCCATTTATCACAATGGAAAGGCACAATACCTAGAAATTTTCCCAGCTAGAGGCTTTATGTCTTCTGTTGACCTAAAAGCTCATTTTGGAATGGGAGATGATACACGGGTAGACTCTTTGCACATCATTTGGCCTGATCGTACTATCGACAAACTATACCAGCTCAATGCCGATACTTTAGTACATATTACTAAAGGCAGTACCCCTACGCCTCAAGTTGCCCCCTCCCCTGCCAATGGCTTCCAGGAACTTGCGGAAGGTCCGTTATTGAAGCAGAACCGCAATTTCAACCCTGATTTTCAACACCAAGAGAATAGCTATTCCGATTTTGATCGAGAAGCACTTTTACTACAAATGCACAGCGGCGAAGGCCCTGCTTGTTGCGTAGGAGATATTAACCAAGATGGACTTTCTGATTTTTATATCGGTGGAGCCAAAGACCAGGCAGGTCAATTATTTGTCCAAAGAGCAGATGGCTCTTTTAATGAAATGGATGCCAGTATTTTCGAGCAACATAAAGGTTCGGAAGACACAGATTGCCTCTTTTTTGATGCCAATGGAGATGGAAAAGTTGACCTGTACGTGGCAAGCGGAAGCAGCGAATTTAGCCCTAATAACACCCACCTGGCCGATCGGCTTTATTTCAATGAAGGTGGCAATGATTTCAGGGTTTCCAAACAGATTCTGCCCAGTTTCCAATTTGAAAACACCTCTGCCATTAAAGCCCTGGATTTCGATCAGGATGGCGATCAAGATTTAGTCGTTAGTATTTTCATTCGGCCCTATGTCTATGGTGTTCCCTCCAATGTTTATTTATTAGAAAATGATGGTAGTGGGACATTCAAAAATGTGAGTAAAACAAAGGCTCCTGCATTCGCCAAATTAGGTTTAGTAAGTGACTTAGCGATCATAGACTTGGACAAGGATGGAGATGAGGATATTGTTACGGTAGGCGAATGGATGGGGATTCATTTTTTCAGTAACGACGGAGGACATTTTACCAAAACCAAACATGATTTAGATTCGCTAACTGGGCTTTGGAATACAATAAGTGTTGCAGACTTAGACGGTGATGGATTACAAGATCTCATCGTAGGTAATCATGGGTTAAATTCCAGGATAAATGGCAATGCTAGCTATCCTTTACAAATGTACATCAATGACTTTGACAAAAATGGAAAACCCGAACAGGTCATTTGCTACACAACAGAGGAAGGTCAATTCCCTTTCGCCTTGCGTAATGACTTATTAAAACAACTTCCTTATCTAGGCAAACAATATCCCAATTTCGAGAGCTACGCTACACAAAAAATAACTGATATTTTCAGTCCTGAACAACTCAAAAGCAGCCTTAATTATCAGGCAGTCGAACTACATTCGGGCGTATTATGGAATGACGGGAATGGCCAATTTAATTTTCAAGCCTTGCCAGTAGCAGCACAGCTTTCTCCGATTTATTCTTTTTATGTAAGAGATATCAATGGAGATGGCGTAAAAGACCTCATAGCTGGTGGCAATCAATATAGAATGAAGCCAGAAATCGGTATTAATGATGGTAGCGTTGGCTTATTGCTCCTTGGCAATGAAAAACGAGATTTCAAAGCCCTCACACATCAACAATCTGGCGTTTTTGTGGAAGGAGAAATAAGAAAAATTGTAGGTTTGCAGTCCAATGGTTTTCTGCAAATTCTATTTGCCCGAAATAATAGGAAACCAGCAATTCTTCAATGAAGTTGTTTTAAAATGGAGGTTGAATTTAGTTGTAAGGGCTTGGAATTCAAGACGAAGCTTATTTTGAGAAGCGTACTTGGAAAGTACGGTTGGATAAATAGCTGATCCCGTATGGTTATCGGGATGGATTTCAATGGCTTGCAAATAAATCATCTATCTATTTTAAAACAACTTCAATACGAGAATTTCTAAATTTGTCAAATTTGACAGGTTTATACACATGATAGATCAATGAAACTCAATACTAAATACAGCTAACATGAATGGCATAAAGTACATCGGCTTACTCTCATTAATATTGTGTATTTTCTGTTGCTCATCGAAAACAGGATACAGAGAGGTTGTTGAAGAGGAATTGGCCAGTGGTATTCGCAACGACACCCTTTTATTAGGCTTTCATTTCGGAATGGAGGAACAAACTTTTTATAAGACCTGCTGGGAGTATAACCAGAAGGGTCTCATCAAGGAAGGGTTTTCGAATCTTACGATTTACTATCCATTACCAGGATTACCTCACGAAGGATTTCTTGATTTTTTCCCAATTTTTAAGGATGGGAAAATTCAATCCTTCCAAGGCTTCACCATGTACAAAGGATGGGCCCCCTGGAATAAAGAGCTTTGGTCTGATAATTTGCTAGAAGATACCAGAGAGCTTTTGGAATCATCCTATCCAGGGAATAAGTTCTTTGCCATCAAATCACCTGGCAGAGGAAAAGCCTATGTGAAAATAGATGGTAATCGCCGGATTGTCCTGTACTATGTTGAGGATGACAGGGTACAAGTTCTCGTCTCTGATTTGACAAACCTAGATAACGTGTTGACGCTGAAAAAGGAGCTGAGCAATCTTTGATCCTATCGCTCTAAGCAGTTGTTCTAAGAGACGGAAAAAAATAAATGAATCCATTTTAGGTTTTGAAAAAAAATTGATTCGTTTATTTCCGTCAAACTACTAAACGTAAAACGAATGAGAAATACCTGGCGAAAATTACTGCCACTCTTCATTACTCTATCCATACTTAATTGGAATTGTACGGAACAAGACACCGTTCCTAGGAGCAAATTTGTCCAATTATCCCCTGAGGAAAGTGGCTTTACCTTTGAAAACACCTTAACCTTCAGGAATGATTTCAATATATATACCTACCGTAATTTCTATAATGGCGGCGGCGTTGGCATTGCCGATGTAAATAACGACGGCTACGTGGACATTTACATGACCGCCAATATGCTGCCCAATAAACTCTACCTCAATAAAGGGGACCTTACCTTTGAAGACGTAACTGATCAGGCAGGTGTGGCAGGTACCCGGACTTGGTCTACGGGGGTTAGCATGATAGATATCAATGGGGACGGGTGGATCGATATTTATGTGTGCAACTCTGGTGAGGTAGATGGACGCAACAAACAAAATGAATTATTCATCAACCAAAAAGACGGTACTTTTATAGAGCAAGCTGAAGAATATGGCCTGGCTGATCAAGGCTTTTCTACCCATGCTGCCTTCTTCGATTTTGACAAAGATGGAGACCTGGATGTTTACTTGTTGAATAATTCTTTTCAACCTATTGGGACTTTTAATCTTAACAAAAATGAACGACCTATTCGCCATAAAGAAGGTGGGGATAAATTGTACCGAAATGACGATGGGCAGTTTGTAGATATTAGTGAGGCTGCGGGTATTTATGGAAGTGTTATTGGTTTTGGTTTAGGGGTTACGGTAGGAGACCTCGATTTGGACGGTTGGCAAGATTTATATATTTCCAATGATTTCTTTGAACGGGATTACATCTACATGAATAACGGGGATGGCACTTTCACCGAAAACCTGGAAAGCCAGATGAAGTCCATCAGTGCTGCCTCTATGGGGGCAGATATGGCCGATATAAACAACGACGGTTACCCCGATATCTTTGTCACTGAGATGTTGCCAGAACCCAATCACCGCCTTAAAACCAAAACGACCTTTGAAGATTGGAATAAGTACCAAAAAAACCTAGAAAATGGCTACTTCCATCAATTTACCCGGAATATGCTACAGCTGAACAACGGAAACGGGAGCTTCAGTGAAATTGGTCGATTAGCTGGCGTAGAAGCAACGGATTGGAGCTGGGGTGCCTTGATCTGCGATTTTGATAATGATGGCTTGCGGGATCTATTTATTGCCAACGGAATCTATGGCGATCTCACCGATCAAGATTACATCAATTATATCTCAAATGAGGAAGTATTAAAGTCGATTATTTCCAAAGATGGAGTCGATTACAAATCCCTTACCGAAGTTATCCCCTCCAATAAGATCTCCAATTATATGTATAAAAACAGTGGGGATTTCGAATTTGAAAAAGTAACTAGCGAGTGGGGATTGGATACCCCTTCCCATTCTAATGGGTCTGCCTATGCTGATCTAGATAATGACGGCGACATGGACTTGATCATCAACAATGTCAATGAAAAGTCTTGGATTTACATTAATCAAAGCGAAACGACCAACACCCCTAACAATTATCTAAAGCTGGATTTAAAAGGCGCTGGAAAGAATCAGCAGGCCACTGGAACAAGGATAGTCATGTATGTAGGCGATAAGAAGTTCTCTTATGACCATATGCCAGTTCGAGGTTTTCAATCCTCCGTTGATCCACGTCCTAATTTCGGCTTAGGCCAGGCCCAAAAGGTGGATAGCATTTTGGTCTACTGGCCCTTCCTGGATCAAGCCGCATCTTCCGCAAATGGGTTCGGAAAACTAACGAAACTTACCCAGGTGGAAGTCAATCAAACCTTAACCATAAGCTTCGAAGATTCGCCCACAATAACGGCTCCGGAAAAACTGCCTGAAAGCCTACAATTGCAATTCAAAAACATTACGCGTTCTTCGGGAGTGGACTACGTCCATCAGGAAAGTAGGTTTATTGACTTTGATCGGGAACGGCTTTTATACCATATGCTTTCTGCCGAAGGCCCTGCCCTTTGCGCGGGTGATCTGAATGGAGATGGCAGGACAGATTTTTTTGTAGGCGGAGCAACAGGGCAAAGCGCTGAAATCTTTTTTCAAACAGCAAACGGGAAATATAGACCCGGTTCCGTCAAATCATTCGAAGCCGATCAAATAAAGGAGGATGTCGATTGTGCCTGTTTTGATGCAGACGGCGACCAAGATTTAGATATTTATGTGGCTAGTGGTAGTTCTGAATTCCCAAACAACGCGACAGAACTGATTGACCGCTTGTACTTAAATGATGGCAACGGACAATTTAAAAAGTCGGAACAAATATTGCCCTCTTTCAATTTTGAAAATTCTTCTTGTGTATCTCCCGCCGATTTTGACGGGGACGGAGACATAGATCTTTTTGTTGGGGTTCGTGCCAAACCTAATTTAATAGGCGTACCTGCCGACGGTTATCTCTTAGAAAATGATGGCAACGGCATATTTAAAGATGTAGCCAAACAAAAAGGTCCTGAATTAAAAAAACTCGGGATGATAACCGACGCCATCTGGTCCGATATTGATCAGGATAATGATCAGGACTTACTGGTGATTGGAGAATGGATGGGCATTAAAGTTTTTGAAAATAAAGAGGGAAGATTTACGGATGTTTCTAGCGCTATGAATCTAGACAGTACCAATGGCTGGTGGAATAGCATCGAAGCAGCTGATTTAGATAAAGATGGAGATATGGATTTCGTGGTGACTAATCACGGCCATAACTCTCGCTTCAGTGCCTCGAAGCAAAAACCAGTCACCATGTACCTCAATGATTTTGATCGCAATGGCGCAGTCGACCCTATTATTTGTGTTTATCTAGGCGAAAAATCTTATCCACTTGCACTGAAACATGATTTAACAGAACAATTGCCTGCCTTGAAAAAACTATACCTCAGGTACGATTCTTATAAAGAAGCAACGATGGAAGACATCTTTTCAGCGGAGTTACTAGAATCATCCTTGAAATCGCATGCCTATTACCTGGAAACAGCTATTCTCATTAATAATGGATCGGCGGGTTTTGAATTGGTTGCCCTACCTGTAGAGGCCCAAGTATCTCCGATGTATGCTGTAAGCCTTACTGATTTCAATGACGATGGCCATACAGACATCCTGCTGGGCGGGAATTTTTTCTACTCGAAACCAGAAGTCGGCATCTATGATGCAAGTTTTGCCACCCTCCTATTAGGAGATGGCAAGGCCAATTTTAAGTACGTTCGTAACCAAGAAATTAATCTAAAAATTAAAGACCAGATCAGACAATTTGCCGTCATAGAGAATGATGGAAAAAAGGAGATCATAGTAGCTCGTAATAATGCATCTGTTCAGGTTTATCGATATTGAGACCGTCTTTAAAAACGTTCTCAATTTAATTTATATTCATTTGAGGCTATTTACCTTTCTATTCTTATTGCTCAGCTTCTCCTCCTGTC
>CAJXUM010000243.1 GCA_913060855.1 uncultured Lewinella sp.
CACTATCCTCTTCGTCGGCAGCGTCAGATGTGTATAAGAGACAGCCCTTGTTTTCACAATCAATAGTCAATAGTGTGGAAGCAGGAACAGCGCTCTACTATGCCGATTATTTGGAAGGAAGAAGAACCGCTTCAGGCGAAGTCTTTAGTCAGGCTGAAATGACTTGCGCACACAAAAGCTTCCCATTTGGTACCTGGTTGCGCGTTACCCGTTTGGATAACCAAAGATCAGTTACTGTAAAAGTAAATGATAGAGGGCCATTTTGTGATGGTTGCGTTGTAGATTTATCTAAAGCAGCAGCAGCACAGATTGATCTTTTACAAGCGGGTAGGGCAGAGGTTAAAGTGGAAGCTTTAGGCGTCTCTCAACCGGCAGTCGCACAAAATAACCCAGCTGAACTTTTTACGGCTAGAGGCGGAACGAATGCCACGCCAGAAAGTTTTTCAACTATAAATCGTGCTGTTCCTCGATCCTATAATTCGGTCCCTCAGTCCTACAGTACTGTTCCTCAATCCTATAGTTCGGTCCCTCGCCAAACTACCTCTAGAATTATCACAACTAGTAAGGGGGGCGATGCATTGACAGGCTGGGAGCAAGAATTAAGAAGTAAGAGTTCTTCGCAGGTTAGACCACGGACTTACAGCTACACTTCTCCAACGCTGGCTAGTCGCGCAGGTGTCAACAGCGGGTCAGTCAGAGAAAGAACGACTGCTGCTCGTACAACGCCTACCACTGGGAGTGCCTCATGGACGCCAAACTTGGCCATCAAAGGCGTGGCTCCCGCTACCACCGTACCTACTAGTGTTCCGTCTAGTTTCAATAACGTTTCTCCTCGCATACAGGCCGGGTATGGCGTACAGTTAGCTTCTTATGCTAATTATGACAATGCGGATAAGCGCCAAAGAACGGTCTATTCGCAAGGCGTTACTAATGTATTTATCAAGCAGGGCGTGAGTAAAAGTGGAGCGCAAGTCTTTAGAGTCGTAGTAGGACCCTTTAGCGATCAGCAAACTGCCTCTCAAAGTTTACAACAAATAAAGCGGACGTATGCTTTGAAAGGCTTTGTAGTGAACTTACAGAAATAATAGATATAGCGTTTGGATAGGCCTTGCCGGTTTGAGGTGAGCGCTAGATTTCAAAAGGCTTTTCAAGCTAAATTAGCTAATAGGTGCGGGTTTACGATGGATTGAAATCGTAAACCCGCAATATTTTATACCCCTTCTTCCATATTTTCGTTGACCTCTCTTTCAATGGTTTGCAGGTATTTATTCAAACGCTCCATGGGTTTAACGATAGCGACTCTCCCTGAACGTACAAATTCGAAAATACCAACGACCTTGAGTTCTTCCAAAAGGGCTTTTGTTTCTTTTTCGTGCCCGGTCTTTTCAATCACGATATACTCTTCCTCAATTCTAAGTACTCGAGCATTATACTTTCTGATGATCTTTTCTACCAGGTTGCTACCAGAAAAGATTTCAGTAGGAACTTTGTAGAGTGCGATTTCCTGGTAGACAATCTCATCATCTCCGTAGTAGAAAGCTTTGATCACGTCAATTTGCTTTTCCAACTGGCCCATCAGTTTCTTCACGGAAGAAAGCTCGAGATTGACCACAATCGTGAATCGATGGATTCCGGGATCCGAAGACTCAGAGGTGGTAAGGCTAATAATATTGATATGTCTGCGGGTAAATACTGAAACAACTCTAGCTAATAATCCAGTGTTATTTTCCGTAAAAACCGTAATGGTATATTTATTCTTTGCTTCCATTTTTTTTGACTTTTGCCCCTTGCAGGCCCAAGGTTTTGTAAATTAAGTATCCGAAGGTTCTAGGACAATTTCATTAACGGCCTTTCCTGAAGGTACCATAGGGAAGACGTTCTCTTCTTTTTCCACCTCAATGTGAAGCAAGAAGGGACCTTCATGAGCAATCATCTCTGCCACGGCATCCTTGAGCTCTTCAGGTTTTGAAATCTTACGCCCAGGAACGCCAAAACCATCTGCGATTTTTATGAAATCAGGGTTCTCCAATTCTACCGAAGAATACCTTCTATCGAAGAATAGCTGTTGCCATTGGCGAACCATACCGAGATAGTTATTATCGAGTAAAACGATTTTCACCCCTACATTCCACTGGGAACACATCCCTAATTCCTGTATCGTCATCTGGAATCCGCCATCTCCAATGAAGGCGACTACTTCTCTCTCTGGTTGCGCTAGCTTGGCTCCAAAAGCAGCAGGCAAGCCAAAGCCCATTGTTCCAGCACCGCCGGAAGAAACCCATTGATTGGTAGACTCGTACGAATAGTAGCGAGCAGCGATCATTTGATGCTGTCCTACGTCCGTAGCCACAATAGCCTGCCCGTTGGTTTGATCCGAAACCTCCTTCACTGCCATACCCATCTTAATATACCCATCCGTAGAAGCTTTGACGGCCTTACTAATGACCTTTTCTTGTTCAATAGCCTGGTATCCGGCTGATTTGGCTAACCAATCTGGATAGGATTTCTCTTCGACTAAAGGAAGCAATTCCTCCAGTGCCATCTTCGCATCGGCAATGACTGGCACATGGGCAAAGACATTCTTACTAATTTCAGAATGATCTATTTCGATATGGATGACTTTTGCTTGTTTGGCATAGGCATCGAGTCGACCAGTTACTCGGTCATCAAAACGCATACCAATGGCAATCAAGACATCGCACTCATTCTGCATCATATTGGGGCCATAATTGCCATGCATTCCCAACATACCAATGTGCAAAGGATGTTTAGAAGAAATGGAAGACAAGCCATGAATGGTGCAGGCGGAAGGAATGCCTGTTTTCTCTACGAAAGCCTTGAAGACATCTTGTGCATGGGAGATTTGAATCCCATGACCTGCCAAAATAAGTGGTCTCTTGGCCTCATTAATTAATGCCGCAGCTTGCCGAATGGCTTCCGGATCAACTTTTGGAAGTGGGTTGTAACTACGTATCGGCTTCCGGCCAGCGTATTCAAATTCAAACTCTTCTAACTGTGCATTTTTCGTAATATCAATGACGACCGGACCTGGACGTCCAGAATTGGCAATGTAAAATGCCTTGGCAAAAACGGAAGGTATTTCAGAAGCCTTTGTGATTTGGAAATTCCATTTGGTCACTGGCATCGTGCAATTGATCACATCCATTTCCTGAAAAGCATCACTCCCCAAAAGGTGGCTAAAGACCTGTCCGGTAATGCAAATCAAAGGGGTGGAGTCGAGGATGGCATCGCCCAGCCCCGTAATTAAATTCATGGCACCAGGGCCAGAAGTAGCCATACAGACACCAATTTTTCGTGTTACACGGGCATAACCTTGGGCGGCATGAATGGCCCCTTGCTCATGTCTAGGCAAGATATGACGAAGTCGATCTTGGTAATAGAAAAGGGCATCATAAACGGGCATGATCGCGCCACCAGGATAACCAAAAATGGTATCAACATTCTCTTCCAGAAGGCACCTTAGGATGGCTTCCGCCCCCTTAATTGTATCCTTCTGTTTTGTTGCGCTAGTTGCTGCGGCTGTTTGAGTATTGCTTTTCATGGCATTACAATTTGCTGATTCTACGTGAAAATTTGCTAATATAGAGAGAGCCTTACATTGCATCCGTTACACAACCTTCGCTGGCTGATGAAACGGTTAATGCATATTTTCTCAGATAACCACTGGTCGCTCTTGGTGCAGGCGCTTTCCAGTTGGCTTTTCTTGCTTTTATTTCTTCATCGGACAAAGAGACTTCCAACTTATTATTGACGGCATCAATGGTGATAATATCTCCATCCTTCAAAAGTCCAATTAAACCTCCTTGTTGTGCTTCCGGTGTGATATGACCGACTACAAATCCGTGCGTTCCTCCTGAAAATCGCCCGTCTGTGATCAAGGCTACTTTTTTACCTAATCCTTGCCCCATAATGGCAGAAGTAGGCTTCAACATCTCTGGCATCCCCGGTGCACCCTTAGGTCCTGAATAGCGAATGACGATTACCTCGCCAGCTACAATTTCTCTTTTCTGTAGGGCCTCGTTCAAGTCTTGTTCACTTTCGAAAACGTGGGCCGGACCACTAAAGAGTTCTCCTTCCTTTCCTGTAATCTTAGCCACAGATCCTTGTTCAGCTAGGTTACCATATAGAATCTGAAGATGACCACTAGCTTTAATCGGTTCTTCAAATGGGCGAATGATCTGTTGCCCGGCTTGTAAGGGTTCTATCTCAGCCAGGTTTTCTGCGATTGTTTTGCCCGTTACGGTCATGCAATCACCATGCAAATAACCTGCATCCAACAATACTTTCATGACGGCAGGTACACCACCGACATTGAATAGGTCTTCCATCACATACTTGCCACTTGGCTTCAAGTCGGCGAGGAAAGGCGTTTTATCACTTATTTTTTGAAAATCGTCAATGGTCAAGTCAATTCCTACGGAATGGGCAATGGCTAAGAGGTGTAGCACCGCATTGGTAGATCCACCTAATACCATAACCAGCGTAATGGCATTCTCGAAAGATTTTCGCGTCATGATATCGCGTGGTTTCAGATCCATCTCTAGCAAATTGCGGATCGCCTTACCAAGCCTTTCACAATCCATTCCTTTATCGCCATGGTCGGCTGGAATAGAGGAGTTAAAAGGCAAGCTCATCCCTAAAGCTTCAATAGCTGAAGCCATGGTATTGGCGGTATACATACCACCACATGCGCCAGGTCCAGGGCAGGAACTCTTCACTACGGCTTTGAAATCTTCCGGTGTGATTCTTCCCGCATTTTTTTCTCCTAAGGCCTCAAATGCTGAAACGATATCTAGTTTTTGATCATCGTGGCACCCTGGGCTAATTGTTCCACCGTACAACAAAATAGAAGGTCTATTCAATCGACCGAGGGCAATCATGGCTCCCGGCATGTTTTTATCGCAGCCTACGACCGGAATTACCGCATCATACCATTGCGCAGATACCACCGTCTCTATTGAATCTGCAATGAGGTCACGAGAGGGAAGAGAAAAACGCATCCCTGTTGTACCCATCGACATACCGTCACTCACTCCAATCGTATGAAAGATCAGTCCTACCAAATCACTATCAACTACGCCGGTCTTTACTTGTTTGGCCAAGTCGTTGAGGTGCATATTGCAGGTGTTACCTTCCCAGCCTGTACTGACAATGCCGACTTGGGCTTTCTTCATGTCTTCATCGGTCAGGCCAATACCATAGAGCATGGCCTGGGCTCCGGGCTGTGTTTCATCCTGTGTAAGTGTCCGGCTGTATTTGTTCAGTTGATTCATGTTACGCTTTATTTTGCAGTATAATTAGTTGTGAACCTAAAGTTAAGTTTGTGCTAAACAGAATTCTAACGAAAAATTAAAAAACTTACGAACCTAAGAAGGCTTTTGTTTTAATTAGTATTCTGATTATCAGTTTTTTAAGGCCTAGCTTCTTACGAGTTAAAGCAGCACTTTATGCTACCACTAGAAACCAAAAAAGCCGTCCTCCCAAGGAGAACGGCTTTTTTGAACATGTTGAGCTTCAATTGATCAATACCATCCTCCTAGGTGTGTCTTTTCAATAGTGACCACCACAATAATGACGACGATAATGATATTAAATAAAGAATTTCTCATCATGTAATATAAGTATGATGACAAATGTGTGCCAAATTATTTGAAAAAACAAATAATTTGAAGAAAAGCTTATCCTTCTCTAGCTCAGAACACAAATATTGTCAGAGAACCCAATTTATTGATCCAAGCGGAATCCGACCCGTAAACCCGCATACCATTGGGTCAGACTAGAACTGGCTTCATCTACGGTCAATCGCCCCGACTCGTCATCTGCTGTACCCAGAGAATCCCAGCTTATACTAGGGAAATAGCGCAGACCAATCATTGGTGTGAGTGTCACTAAGTCAGATAGTCCTAGGTCCAACCCAATACCTGCTCCCATACTAAAGCTGATATCATTGGCATCAAAAGTTTGTTCTTGATAGACCAGTTCGCTCCCCGCATAGGTGAGCCCTGGTGACAATTGAAGGAATATTCCCGTTCCAATCTTTGGACCTTGCTTGGAAAAGGTGGGACAACCACAGTCTCCATTGATATCAAACAGGTATACATTGGTGTTGAAAAAGAAACTCGTAAAATTCGCCTTATTAGTCCATCCTTCCGAGGCGAAATCCTGATTCAATTGACTATAATTGAGTTCTGGAAGAAACTCAACTCTATAATTTTTGAGCCGAAACCAGTAATCAACGCCGACTGACCATCCATTTCCAATCACACTCTCCGTTGTAGAACTCGTGGCCGATGTCACCTGCCAATCAGCAGCATCGCTGAAGTGATAACTGCCTTTTACACCAAACTGTGCTTGTAGCGATAAGCCAAAACACAAGCAAATACTGAATACCAAAACTTTTCGCATGCTCTAAGGGTTTTGTTTTGAAACTAGCTATTGCCTGTCGAATAAAAAAATAGATCAACAAACAAGGGCTAAATTTAGCGGGGAATAAAGAGACTTAAGTTATTTGTGCCTCATTCCTTAGTGTATTAAAACGCCAGAAAGTGACATTTTGTGCGCAAATATTGATTTAAAATCTAGGAGATATCTATCCAGCTGAAATTATAAGCAGATAAAGGCTGAAATAAGTTGATTTGGGTAGCTATCTTTGCGTCGCCAAAAAAAAATGGATGAAGACCAAAACACTTCGAAAAGATAAAGTTAATGTAATCACCTTAGGTTGTTCAAAGAACCTAGTGGACTCGGAAAATATTGTTACCCAGTTACAAGGTAATGATTATGAGGTGGTGCATGACAGTAATGATGAGGATGCCAATGTGATTATCATCAATACTTGTGGGTTTATAGATTTAGCCAAGGAAGAATCTGTCAACACTATTCTGCAGTATGCAGATGTGAAAAAGCAGGGGGGGATTGATAAACTCTATGTGACTGGTTGCCTTTCTCAACGCTATAAGGATGATTTAGAAGTAGAAATCCCTGAGGTGGATGCCTATTTTGGGACATTAGAACTCCCTTCTTTATTGGCTAAATTAGAGGCTGATTATAAGCATGATCTGATAGGAGAACGTTGGATTAGCACCCCACAGCATTATGCCTATCTCAAGATTTCGGAAGGCTGTAATCGTACTTGTTCCTTTTGTGCAATTCCGCTGATGCGCGGGAAACATGTCTCCAAACCGATTGATCGATTGGTTAAAGAGGCTGCAAATTTGGCGCGGCACGGGGTGAAAGAATTGATGCTGATTGCGCAGGAGCTGACTTATTATGGCTTAGATATTTATAAGAAAAGAGAATTACCCGCCTTACTTCACGCCCTCGCTGATGTAGATGGAATTGATTGGATTCGCTTACATTATGCATATCCGAGTAAATTTCCCGCAGAGATATTTGATGTGATGGCGGAGCGGCCCGAGATATGCAATTACCTAGATATGCCCTTGCAGCATGCCAATAACGCTGTCTTGGAGCGAATGAGGCGACAGATTACTCGCCAAGAAACGGAGGATCTAGTAGCCTTAGCTAGGGAAAAAGTGCCGGATTTGACCTTGCGTACGACGATGTTGGTTGGCTTTCCAGGGGAAACAGATAAAGAGTTTGATGACCTGTGTCAGTTTGTTGAGAAGATGAAATTTGACCGTTTAGGGGTGTTTCAATATTCTCATGAAGAGGATACCATTGCACATGCTTTGAAAGATGACATTCCGGCCGAGCTGAAGGCAGAACGTGCCAATGCGCTTATGGCGATCCAGCAGGATATTTCCTTTGAGAAAAACCAAGCTAAAATCGGCAAAACTTTTAAGACACTTTTTGATCGCAAAGAAGGCGAGCATTTTGTCGGTCGAACGGAAGGCGATTCCCCAGAAGTGGATAATGAGGTAT
>CAJXUM010000244.1 GCA_913060855.1 uncultured Lewinella sp.
AGATCAGCCTCGGTCTCGTGGGCTCGGAGATGTGTATAAGAGACAGCTACTGTAGAAGCCCCTTGGTTAGTAAAACCTCGTTCGGAAGCCTCTGCTACGGGGATTCGCAAGGTTCATTCTGCCGAAGAATTGTGGCAAGTAGTCAATGAATTAGGCGCTAAAAGACATGAATACTTAATAGAGCAGTTCAAACCAGGCCATGTATTTCATGTAGATGCGCTTACGGTTGGGGGTAAAAATATCTTCTGCCGCGTTTCACAATATTTGGATACACCCTTCGAAGTGGCTCATGGGGGTGGTGTTTTTCGTTCTAGTATTTGCGAATTTGGTGGGGAGGATGATCAAGCCCTTCAATTGCTTAATAAGCAGGTGATGGAAGCTTTTGGTATGGAGTATAGTGCCTCTCATACGGAGTACATCAAATCCAAAGAGACGGGACAGTATTATTTCTTAGAGACGGCTTCTCGGGTAGGGGGCGCGCACTTAGCCGAGCTGGTAGAATACTCTTCGGGCATTAGCCTATGGGCGGAATGGGCTAAGATCGAGGATGCAATGGCGAAGGGGACTAGCTATCAGTTGCCACCTGTTCGTAACGATTATGCAGGAATTATTGTGTCTCTATCTCGATTTGAGCATCCTGACCATTCAAGCTTTAATGAAGAAGAGATTGTCTGGCGCTTGGATAAACCTTACCATATTGGTTTAATTATACAATCTGACAAGCGGTCAAGAATTCATGATTTATTAGATAGTTATGTAGAGCGAATTTTCCGCGATTTTCACGCTAGTGCTCCCGTACCAGATAAGCCGCTGGACTAGTTACATCCAGCCAGTTTTTGATCAGATATCATAACCGTTTTATGGAGTGATTAAGGGCCTTTGTTGTTTCCTTAACGCTATAATAATGCGCCAAAAGACAGTTATCTTCTATAAAAGCAACCTTTTTGCCCATTTAGGCACTTTATGAAAAAAAGGCCTTACATTAGAAGAGCAGTTTTGTGGTGTTTGGATCGTGCACCTAATTGTAACATCTAATTTGAGACCTTGAAAGGAGAAAACTTATCACTCATCAAGAAATGTAAGGAGGGCGATCGGCGAGCGCAAGAGGAACTTTATCGCCTTTACAGCCCAATGTTGATGGGGGTATGCCTACGCTATGCTTCTAATAAAGAAGAAGCGGAGGATTTTCTTCAAGAAGGATTCATTAAAATATATGCCAATTTATACCAGTATCGGCCGATCGGTTCATTCAGTGGTTGGTTGAGAAAGGTTGTGGTAAATGTAGCCTTACAAAAACTCCGCCGTAAGAAAACCCAGTTTGCAAATATAGATATTGACCACCTGGCTGAGTCAGTAGAAAGTACCGAAGACATATTTAGTCAATTTGGTGCTAAGATGCTGATTCGGCTTATACAGCAATTGCCAGATGGTTATCGAACTGTGTTTAATATGTACGTGATTGAAGGATACTCTCATAAGGAAATAGCTGCCAAATTAGAGATAAGTGAAGCGACTTCAAAGTCACAACTTTCTCGTGCCAAAGCAGCCTTAAGAAAAATGCTGGAGCAAGTTGTATAATATGAAACGGAGCGATCAATTAGAACAATTTGTAAGAAATCAGTTGGCGGATTACGAGGAAGCACCTCGTACTAGTTTGTGGGAACGAATTGAGGGGGCTATTCCTATGCCCGAGCGAAAACAAAGAAGAGTATGGATTTTCTGGGTGTTATTGGCGCTTTTAATAGCGTCTGGGTTTATTGGGGGGCATTTCTATTCAATGGCTCAATGGAAAACCAGACTAGCACAGCAGGAGGGTACGATTCAGACCTTATGGGAAGAAATTGAAGATCTTCAAGAAAAATTGGACCAAAGTGTAGATACCTCGATGGTCTTGGCTGCTGAACTGCCAACTCACTCGCTCGTTGAGGAAAAAAAAGTGATTAAGAAAGTCGATCCTTTAGTAGAAATGAAGAGCAGCACTACGGTCGCTGAAGTCGAAGTAACAAAACCGAATCCTAATCAAACAGTCCACGACATAACGGCACTAGAGACCACACCTCTCCAGTCCCTTTCAGTGCCTTCGGAAAGAAATACAAATATCCATTTACCGCAGACAATAGCTTCGGCATCTCTACCGGCCCTCAAATATGAAACAGACCATGATTTCCTAGCCTTACCTATTCGTTCTAGGCAGCTTAGCCGATGGTCAGCCGGTACTTGGTTAGAGGGTACCAATTTTCATGATAATCCGATCAGTGCTTTGTGGAATAGGCCAGCTAGGCGAGAGATTTCGGTAGGTAATAGTCCTTCTTTTTATATCAATAATCCCTCAAGCACAGAGACTATTGGATTATTTGTGGATTATGAGCTGGGTAAACGTTGGTCCATTCGGTCTGGTCTGGGATACAAGAAGCAGCGACGACCCCTGGGTGGCGACTTTGTTTTTGCCTATACCTTGGATAATAGCCAGATGAACGCCTTAGGGCATTCCGTCAGTCCTTATAATTATTATGATGAGAGTTACAATATCAGTATTTCTACGGTAATTGCTAATGCCTTATCAAATGGACCAGATGGTTTGGAGCCGGGCGAGTTGTTTGAGATGGATTTCGATGTTTATCAACAGACCTTATATGTCAGTGTACCCCTATGGCTCACGTATAAAATGGGTGGGAACCGCTTGAAATATCATATGCGGGCAGGTTTGGTTTGGAATGGCTTGTTGGAAGCCAGCTCTAAGGTTCGCTATTTATCTTTCTCCTTTTCTCAGTTGTATTACCAAGGGCATGCCATCAATGATGGAAGTGTGCAGGTGGGCTATTTGGATGCCGGATTAGGGTATGGATTGGACTACAGACTGGGAAGGCATTTTTCTATGTACTTAGATGGTTTGATGTATAAATCTGTTACACCTATTTTTGATCGACAGCCTTTTTCGCTGGGTTTTGGAGCTGGACTTAAATACGAATTTTAGTTAATTGTGATCGACTCAAAAAAGTGATGTACAATTTTGGTTGCTTTTTCGGCGAGAGGGAAAGAATCTGGAAACAAGAGCCAAGTATTGGAGACGCCATTATGAAAAGCCAACATTTCCCAAGATAATTCACTACTAACCACACTATTTTTGATACTCCCTTGCTTTTTCCCCTCTTCGATAACTTCTGTCAAATGATCCAAGAGCAATCGCATACTATTTTTTTGCTGTTCAATCTGTGCGTGCAATTCGGGTAACTGTTCCGTTTTAAATATGATAACTCGTTGTAATTCTCGGAAACCTTGGTCCTCTGTTAGGAGTAAAAAAGAGCGGACAAGGTATTGTTTTAGTTTGTTTACAGCAGGACCCTGTTCTGAGAGTATACCATGAAGTTCATTGAAGCTGTGGCGAGATTTTTCGTAAATTAGCTGCTCGTACAAATCGACTTTGCTCTCGAAGTGCCAGTAAATGGCGCCTTTGGTTACCTCTGCTGCTGCTGCAATTTTACTGAGCGAAGCACCAGAGTAGCCCAGCTCACCGAACAATCGGAGAGCCACATCTAAAATGTGGGCCCTAGTTTTTGCTGCATCTTCTTTGGTACGTCGCATACATACTGATTGGAATGTGAAATTTAAGACTTTTTTTCCGGAAACGGGGAATGTGCCTTACATTTACCTAACTAATCTCCTCTGTTTTCTAAGAAGTTGCCTGAAAATGCTTGCTCGGCTACCATTTGAGCGTGCAGGAACCGGAAAACTAGCTCCCAAAACCTTAGTTATTCCATTTTCGCCTGAAAAAATGCTATTTAAGCCACGGCTGAATTTATCCCCCAGTTCCCATTAAATGGTATAAAACTTTAACTTTAATCAATCGAACTTTAAATAATACTTCCATAATATGAAAGCAAAACAAGGACTGACTATTTTAGCTGTTATCCTCGGGTTATTACTCCTACTATCCGGGTGGTGGGGCTATCAGCAAAGCAAGGAAAGAACCAACTTATTGGTGCAAAACGAACAAATGAATGCCCAGCTCGATGGCCTTGAAAGCCTAAAAGGTGAGTTGGAGCAAGAAATCGATAGCCTAGCAGAGGCCTATGAAGTACTGGCAAGCGAAAATGAAACATTACAAGGTTCGCTCACTGAGGCAGAAGATCGTGCTAGTACAAATGCTTCTGCGATTCGTCGATTGAGAGGACAGAATGCAGCAGAACTAAACAATTTGCGTGGTGAAATTCAACAACTCCTAGCTGTCAAGGCGGAATTAGAATCCAATATTGACAACCTACAATTAGAGAATGATTCATTGAGAACGCGTACGGGTGTGTTAGAGCAAGACCTAAATGTAGCGCGCGAGGAGAATAGTGCCTTGAATAACTTGAATGCGGCTATTCAGGATGAATTGAAAGCCTTGACCCTTTCTAATTTTAAAGCCTCCGCTTTTCAAGTTGAATTGGAACGTAAATCGAGTAAAGTAACGGCTAAATCTAGAAGAGCAAGAAGGATTCGAGTCACTTTTGATTTGACCAATGTACCAGAGGAACTTCAAGGAACACGCTCTTTGTACCTGGTGATTACCGACGAAACCGGGACGCCTATTAAGACCAGCAATCCCATTCAAGCTACTGCCACCGTCAATGGCAAGAAAATGGAGCTGATCGCGGTAAAGGCTAAAGACGTGAATGTGGAAGGGAATCAGCGCTTATCTTTTACGCATGACCTGGAAGAAAAGCTTCGGGCAGGGTACTATCGGGCTTCTGTCTTCACTGATATTGGCTTATTGGGGGCGACTAGTTTCCGTCTGAGATAGAAAATTCAGCAAAGTCTATTGAGATAAATGAAAAGTATTTTTTGACAATTTGAAAGGCCGGCCAAAGGTCGGCCTTTTAAAATGAGAAAATTTATGCGCTTATCACCACTGATATTACTCGTTGTTTTTTGTACAACCTTATACTCTTGTGTTGGCAAAAAGAAACACCAAGAATTAATACAAGCTTTGACCACCAAGTATGAATCGAAGGTGGATACTTTACAATCTACTCTAGATACCGCTCATCAAGATATTCGTGCCTTAGAGTTAAATCTAGCCGAACGAAAAGGAGAAAATAATGCACTCACCGCGATGCAAGATAAACTCCAAGGCAAGATTGATAATTTGGAAGAAGCCTTGGAAAATCTAGGGGTGAAGGCCAATACGGAGCAAAATACCCTAGATAGTCAGTTGAAGGAAACGGAAACGATCTTGACGCATAAGCTGGAACAAGTGAAGGCTATTCAGCAGCGCATGATAGATAGTGAAGCCATTCTAACGACTACAAGTAGTGAATTGTTAGCAGTAATGGAGTCGTATGAGGTGGAGGATTATGCGGTTGAAATCCAATCCGGGAAGATTGTCGTTGTGCTGACGGAGGACATGTTGTTTCGCTCTGGTAGTACTAGTAGAATGGCCCCAGATGGGGTAGAAGCCATCGAGAAATTGTCGGGAGTATTAAATAAATATCCTCTTTTCGGGATACAAGTAGTTGGACATACTGATAATCAGCCTGTGCCTCGGAAGGGGCTTGATCGTTGGAATTTTAGTGCCTTACGAGCCGCTACGATTACTAAAATGATGGTAGAAGATTTTGAAGTAAATCCCAATCAAATTATTGCGGCAGGGAAAGGGGATTATGCCCCTCGTGCTTCTAATGAAACCAAAGAAGGACAGGCTAAGAATAAGCGGGTGGAGCTGGTCGTTTTTCCTCGGCAGGATTTGTTGCTTCGGGATATCGAGAAGGATTTAGTTAAGATTTTAGCGGAGTAGGCTGTAATGAATGATTAGTCCGTATATCAAATAGCGTACGTCAGAAGTGAGTTGATCTATAGGTCAAATACCTGTTGGCGACAAGTTCCTGCTCACCGGATAAATAACGGCGAGCAGGAACTCGCGGCCTAAGACAGCATACTAGTGAAACTAGTAGCGAAGATCTAAAAATGGTAAAGTAGATCTCGATAAATTAGTAGCCCATCCACCAACCCCTCTTCGGATGCCTCATACCTATTCTTCCTTTTGTATGAATTCTTTAAGCTGTTTCAGAGACGCCTGATTGTGCGGCAACTTGATAGCACCTAGCACATTGGCTTTTTCACGAGCTGTAATATGAAAGGAAACAGAAGCTGCCAGCTCATTTTCTCGACTAGTCCTGTACATGAACCGGACGACTTCAAAGTTATCCTTCCCCAAAATATCATAAATAAACCCTAAGGTATTATCATGCTCAAACTCTTGGGTAACGAGTACTTTACCAGCAATACCTATTGGATTGAGTAGTCTCTTGACGATGCCTTTGTGGTCGCTACCTGGGATTTCTTCGATTCGTTCCGAACTACTTATTTGAATGAGTACAGCGCCACTGGTATTTTCCTTAATCCAATCCTGAAATACCTGGAGAAAGCGAGTGCCCGAAAGTATACCATAATTATCTCGCAAGCCTGCATCTGCCAGCGTAATGGTAGGACTGGTGGGCATATGTACCATCGGTAAAACATAGGGATAGGTGGCATTAGCCCGTAGGGCTGTAGTAAAACGTAAATTGTCCGCTCCTCTTTCTTGAAATAACCATCGAAAATCGACAGCATCTACCACTACGGTGTTTTGTCGTTCCAAGCCAACTGGCGCGACCATCATAAAGGAAGCGCCTTGCGGAGAAATGATGAGTCGTCGGCTATCATTGAGAATGGATGGGCTCAGGTATAACATTGGGACGATCGCTTCGGCTTCCAAATTACGATAATACCCGAGGGGCTTGTCCAATAAGAAATTGGTGTTTTCATTGAGTTGCTCTTCAAAAACATAACCTCTATCCTTGTGGTAGGTTTGGCCATCATATTCAAAATTGGACCATGGTAGAAACAGGTCATTGGTAGCGATGGTGAAAGCGATCGGATTCAACAAGTCTTTAGCAATATGGTCGATATATTTTTTATCATAGAGGTTAATATTTTCTCCCTGTGCTTTTAGCCCATACAGTTCTCGTAAGTAGGCAGTTCCTAGCATTCCACCCGAGGCACCTGTAATCAAAACGGTATGATCCAACAGTCGACCGTTGAGTATGCTATCGGCCGTTTGTAATACCTGCATCGTCCAAGTAGCCGCCTTCAATCCGCCTCCACTTACACAGAGGATTACCATTTTAGGTTTTTCTTCTACTTGGCTTGTTACTTTTGTTTTCCAATTATTTAAGATCGAAATGGTGCGGTCTTTATCCTTCACCACCTGATCTGAAACGCATACCTCTTGTAGTTTTTCATAAGAATATTCTACAGGTGGTGCTTTATAGTCCAAACCATAGGCTTGATTGTCGAGGTTGAAAAAATCAAAACTGGTAATGAAATTGGTAACCAGCATTAATAAAATGAAGATGGTGATCTTCCATTCATTAAACCAGTAGGTGATGGCCCCTACAAAAGCATGGATCAGACTCAGTAGAATGAGAAAACTAGCCCCCGCAGGTATTCGGAAAGGGGAATAGTCGATAAGGCGGCCCAGCATCAAGAGCAGAATAGTCGTTAAGAGCTGTATGCCGAGGGCATTAAAATGATTTTGTTTGAAAATATTCATCAAAAGACTAGACTCATAATGGGCTACACTTCTGACCAGTCTTGGTTGTAAGGCTTCATTGAGATAGGTCCTGACCTGCCAGGTATTCTTATCTAGTTTAATATAGTCTAAATCTACTTTGCGTCTTCCAGGAGAAATAGTGCGAATAAGGTTGGGAGGAGGCTGTTTTCTTTTTTTGTAATAGTCGATATCCCTATTGGTAAAATAGAAATAGACCGAGTAAAAAAGAATCATGGTAAAGGTACCAAAGAGTAAACCTAACCAGTTGCTGTCTCTTATACACATCTCCGAGCCCACGAGACCGAGG
>CAJXUM010000245.1 GCA_913060855.1 uncultured Lewinella sp.
TACACTATCCTCTTCGTCGGCAGCGTCAGATGTGTATAAGAGACAGTCGCAATACCCGCTGTAAACCCGGTCACCGCAGGAAAGAAAACCGCAAAGATGCTTTCCATAGAAACGCTACCCTCCGCACCAAAAAAAGGCAAAGACTTAGGTACCTCCGGAGAGGTGCCAAAAAAGATGGAAACCAATGAAATCACAATGGCAGCCAGGATAAAAAACTGTGCTTTCAAAGCCAAGGAGGTACTGATCAAGGCTAAGATGGTCAAGGTCAACAGCGCCAAACTACCCCCTATTCGCAAACCATTGATATTCGTCTCCAGGCCCAAATAAGCATTGAAGCTCTCCGCAAAACCAATCAAATACAGCGCGATACTCAATGCCGTACCTGTAAATAGCGTCACCCCAATCGCTCCTCCAATAGGCAATCCCAAACTCCGAGACAGTACATAGTAAACCCCGCCGGCCCCTATTTTCTTATCTGTGGCAATCGATGAAATACTCAAGCCCGTAGTGATCGATATAATATGAGCGATCACAACGATGGCAATAGTCCCGACTAAGCCCGCATTACCTACTACCCATCCCATCCGCATATACATAATGACCCCTAAAATGGTCAAGAGGGAGGGAGTAAATACGCCAGCAAAGGCGCTAAATTTCTTCTGATTTGCCATTTTATGGTGTTTATACTTAGGGCACAGTATACGTAATAATATTCGTTAGATGGCATGGACACTTCGGAACGCTCGTCAGGCATTAGTGCTTTACAAGAATTACTTTCCCTCTTGATACAGCCCTGACAAACCCTACGCCCCCCCACTGACTATCCACACCCGCTAGCTGGTAAAGAATCATCTACCACCCTCACGAAAAATCATTTTATCCCACCTGCATTACCCGCAACTTGTAGTAATCTATCATTCGAACCTGTTTAAAATATAGAATACTATGAGGAAGCTACTATCTTATACCAGCAGTCTGGTCCTACTCCTTTTCTTATTGCTGACGAGTGGACAGGCACAAGACGATAAAGCCTTACTAGCAGAATTGGTCGCGGCAGATGAAGAGGCGGTCAATGCCTTGGTCTTATACCCAGAAGAAACAAGAATGGCCATCTTGGAAGTGAGTCTCTATCCAGAAGCCTTGATTAAGTTGGAGCATATTCAGTCGCAAACTAAAACTCGTTTTCAGGAATTGCTGGCGCAATACCCGCAAGCTACACAGGAGGTGATCTGGGATTTGACGCGCTATCCGAATTTGATCGCCAAATTGGCAGCAGCTACTCCCGAAAACTCAAAAGACTGGAAACAGTTGTTAGCAGATTATCCCGAGGTTATTCATCAACGTGCCAAAGAAGCCTATCTGAATCATTGGGATGAATTGAAAGTCATTGATGCCTTAGATACCGAAGCCCGCTTGGCTTTTGACGATCTTTTAGTGACCTACTCGACCTCCACACAGGAGTCTTTGCGCCATCTACTTCCCCTACCTGAAGTATTGAGTATTCTAACCGAAAACATCCGCTTGACAGTCCTAGTTGGTGCCCTATATCGCCGAGAACCGGATTGGCTACTGACGCAGGTCGATAGTCTCAACCTGGTAGTCGCCCGGCAAAATGCACAAGAATTAGAAGATTGGAAAGCCAGCTTGGAGGAAGACCCAACAGCGATGAAGGAGCTGACTTCCTCGGCAGAGTCCTTTAGAGCAGAATACAATTATGACGACGACTATTATGATTATACCACACAAGATGACCTCTATTACCAAGACCGAGCAGAGGACCGGGTAATGCACGACTATTATTTCTATCATTTCCCCTATTGGTTTGGTTATCCAGAATGGTACTATTATCCGCGCTGGCGACTTTATCCCTCCTGGTACGATTGGGGCTTCTATTGGGGCGCTAATAGAACCGTCGTAGTGATTGGCTTACCTTCCTTTTATTTCACGCACTGGTATTTCTATTCTCCACGCCACCACTATAGATGGTCGCATTTGTCGGCGCATTTTGCCAGGCACTATGATGCTCATCCAAGGAATGGCAGTAGCATTACGACCGGCGTCCGCGTTTGGCAGCATCAAAACAGGGAAGTCGTTTCTAGAGAATGGCTCCGGGATGATGGAGGCTTATCCAACCGTTTTCGGGAATATGGAAAATTTGAAGCAGATAGGGTAAAATACAATCGCACTCATCCGCAAAAACAAGTAACACAACGACAATATATCGAAAGCAATAGTCGGCGCTATCCCACCATCGCCAAAGAGGCGACTCGACGAAAGGCGACAAATCCCACTATCGTCAGACCGCCCAAAGGCGAAAAGACTAAGCCTAGGGTTCCACTCCAAACCAACCCTCGCAAAATAGAGACGCCGAAACGAACCTCCAAAGTGAGACCGCCGAAGCAAAAAACGACGGTCCGCAAAGTGCCACGCAAAGTGCCGCCTATCAAACAGGGGAACGAACGCCATCGCAGCCTCTCTGAGCGCATGAAAAGTACTAGGACGCCTAAGGTGCAAAGTAGAAAACCTAAGGTGCAAACACCGAAAACGAGGACTATAAAACCCAAGCCTACTACCAAGAAGGTAAAGCCTAGGAAGGGTAATGGTTAAGCCGTTGCAGGTGTTTAGACTTCAGAAGTTTTCTCAGATGTGACTGGGGAAACTTCTGAAGTCTTGGCGGGGGCGGGGATTATCTCCTATAAATATTCTTCAACCGAATCGTATCCAATTTATAATCAACAACCTCTAGGTCATAGCGAAAAACCACCTTTGTACCCTCCGGCGCGTAATAATACAAGCGCCAGGTATCCGCCTCTCCCAAACCAACACAGCCATTTGAATAAGCCTTCCCAAGCGTCTTCGGATTGGAGGTGGGGTGAATGAGGTGCCCATAGCGATAGCCATCTAACTCGGGCTCTAGCCAAGGAATTTGAGGCATGCGGGTTCGTTTCCCATCATCTCTTTGGGTGGTATAAAAGCGGCGGCCATTACTAGGATTAATAAAAATAGGATCTCGATTGATTCGATAGATGTAGCCCGTTCCAGTTGCTGTTCGTAGATCCACTTCCCGGCCAGCTAATTCGAGGTATTTACGCTCATCTCTGCCTACTCGGACGAGGATCGTATACTTGACCTCCTCCCCTACCCTGATTCGCAGCTTGAATTCGGGAATATTGACATCAATTGTTGTATTAGCTATCGCATCACAGATTTGTTGAGTCGCAATGCTGTCTGGAATTACTAAGGTATCTCCTTTATGTAAGATCACGAGTCGTCGATTATCATAGGCAAATTCCCCTTTTTCTTCCATGAGATAATAATCGGTATCTATCAATCTATTGATGATCCAATCATTGGTCCGGACTAACACATGCTCATCGATTTGATAAGGCAATAAGGTATCATATTTCATCAGGAGAGAATCCAGGAAGGTGAAATATTGCCCCAGAGATACATCGTGAGGCACGATTGCTATCAATGGTTCCACCTTTACCTCCAGCGTGGTTTCTTCGACCACTTCCGATTCAGTAGGTGGTTCAACGGTATTCTCTTTTTTACAGGAAATGAATACCAAGATACCGAGCATCAGTAGGTTATACCATTTCATTTTTCGAGTATTTGAGTATTCGCGATAGCCTACGCGATCTTCGTAGGCACGTCATAAAAATGCTCAATCCTTTTCTAAATAGTAGTGATATTAATCAAGGAAGAGATTGACACCTATCAGCGGTTATGCTTCGTTTAGTCCATACATTTGAAATCGGAGGCAAACCGTCGCCACTCATGAAAACTATACCCTAATTCATATGGCTACTATTCCGAAAGCACTTAGAGACTACCTTGATCAAACCGGTGAGATCAGCTTATTTGCCATGCGATTCTTTCGAGAAGCTTTTCATCGCCCTTTTGAGTTTAAAGAGTTATTGAGGCAGTGCTACGTCATTGGATATAATTCCGTCTTCCTCGTCATTACGACTGGTTTCATTATGGGATTGGTGCTCACGCTACAAATACGGCCGACCATGATAGACTTTGGCGCTGTATCTTATATGCCTCAGTTGGTCAGTATTGCGATTGTCCGCGAAATCGGTCCGGTCGTTACGGCCTTGATTTGCGCCGGAAAGATTGGGTCAAGTATTGGCGCTGAATTGGGTTCCATGAAAGTGACAGAGCAAATTGATGCGATGGAGGTTTCTGGCACCAACCCCTTCAAGTACCTGGTCGTGACTCGAATTTGGGCGTGCATTCTTATGCTCCCATTATTGGTGATTGCCGCAGATGCCATCGGGCTCTTTGGCTCTTTTCTGGTAGAAACGACGAAGGGAGAAGTCAGTATGCGCTTGTATTTCAATCGGGTGTTTGACAGCCTACTGTTCGGTGATTTGATACCAGCTACCGTCAAGACTTTCTTTTTTGGTTTTGCCATTGGTTTGGTAGGATGTTATAAAGGTTATAACTCCACGAAAGGAACAGAGGGCGTCGGTCATGCTGCCAACTCAGCCGTAGTACTGGCTAGTTTGCTATTATTCGTAGTAGATTTTCTGGCGGTACTGGTAGCTGATATTTTTTATGAAATTTAATCAAATTCTCTTATAACTCGATCTCAGCATGATTACTAAAGGAGACATCACTTCACTCGCTATGGATCCAGCTCATACCAATTCCGCTCCGATTATCACCATTAGAGGGGTCACAAAATCTTTTGGGACTCACCAGGTATTACGGGGCTTCAACTTAGATTTATATCCGAATGAGAATGTAGTCATTGTCGGCAAATCCGGATCAGGGAAATCGGTGCTGATCAAATGTTTGGTGCGCTTAGTAGAAGTCGATGAGGGAGAAGTCCAGGTGCTCGGCAAATCCATTCCGGATTTACAGCATGATGAATTAGATGAAATCCGAGCCGATGTGGGTTTCTTGTTTCAAGGTAGTGCATTGTATGATTCGATGACCGTAAAGGAAAACCTTCAATTTCCTTTGCGTAGACATAGTGAGCGCATGAAGGGACAAGATGAAGAAGAACTCATTCATGAGGCCTTAAAAAATGTGGGCTTGGAATCGGCCATCGATTTAATGCCTGCCGAACTTTCTGGCGGAATGAAACGCCGCATAGCGCTAGCCCGAACCTTGATTCTCCAACCCAAGGTTATTCTCTATGATGAGCCCACTAGTGGCCTAGATCCGATCACGTCAAATGAGATCATACAACTCATTCTTAACATACAGCGAACTTTTCACACGGCTTCTTTAATCATCACGCACGATATGGATTGTGCGCGGGTCATTTCCAATAGGATGATCATACTGCAAGATGGGATCAACTATGCGGAAGGCACTTACGAGGAGCTATCCAAGTCAAAAGACCCAAAGGTTAAAGCTTTTTTCAAGGAAGTACAAAATAGATAAAATGGGCAAAGAAAAAATAAACACCACCAAGCTAGGCCTATTCGTAACAGCAGCGGTGATTCTATTCACTATTGCCGTCTATTTCATAGGTAGTCGACAAAATCTATTCGCAGCAAGCTTTGGCATTAGCACTACTTTTCAAAATGTAAATGGACTACAAGCAGGCAATAATGTCCGTTATTCAGGTATTGATGTTGGGGTGGTAGATCGAATCGTAATTATCAATGATTCTACTATTCGAGTGGAAATGATGCTCGAAAGAAAAGTGCAGGCCTTTCTGAAAAGCGATGCCCTCGCCAGTATTGGCACCGATGGCCTGGTTGGAAATATGATTGTAAATATCAATCCAGGAAAGGGCAATGGAGAAGAAGTGATGGCGGGTGGAGTTATTCCTTCCTATTCTAGGTTTGAAACGGACGACATGATGAATGCCTTGGGTAAAACGACGGAGAATATTGCCCTACTCACGCTACGTCTTTTAGAAATCACGGAGGCCATTCACCAGGGAGAAGGCACGATAGCCACCTTACTGTATGATTCCAATTGGGCCAATCAACTCGAAGGCAGTCTTCAATATATCAACCAAAGTTCACAACACCTAGCCGCACTCACTGGTCAATTTCAGCGTAGTATGGAAGACGTTGAACAAGGGCAAGGAGTGCTCGGGTATCTCCTCAATGATACCACTTTGGAAGAGCGAATCAATCACATCACCCAAAACTTGGATACGCTCCTGATAAGTCGTACCCAGCCCATCATGAGTGAACTCGAAGTCGCCAGTAAGGAGATTGCCTCGACCAGCACGGCACTGAAAGAAATTATTCAAGGGTTAGATGTGGAGGAGGGAATGGTAGGTACGGTTTTCAAAGACTCCATTGCCGCAGATGAATTGAAGCAAATCATCCATAACCTTAATGAAGGCACCTATCGTTTCAATGAAAACATGGAGGCATTAAAGCATAATTTCTTCTTTAGAAAATACTTTAAGAAGCAGGAAAAGCTACGAAAGAAGGAAGAGCGAGGCAAGGAGGTAACAGTGGGTGATAAGCCATCGTAGGGGATTACCGGGGAGAGGTGTTGGTGAGGTGTTCTATTCCTAAATAAAAACCCCGCCTAACACTAAATGAGTGCCAGGCGGAGTAGGTTCCTAAGGGGTAGTGGTACGCTTATTAAGTTACCTCTTACCCTTATTAGGCGATTTGTACTGCTTTTTTCTTGGGCTTTTCTACCGCTACTTTCTGTAGGCTAATCTTTAAAAGACCATTCTCATATTTGGCTTTTACTTCTTTTGAGCTGACATTTTTAGGTAAGCGGAAGCTACGTTCAAAGGTTTCATAGCTATATTCTTGGCGACGATAGTTCTTTTCCTTTTTGTCTGTTTTGGTTTCTTTCTCCGCACTAATGCTAAGCATACCTCCTTCGACAATAACCTGAAAATCCTTTTTCTGCATGCCCGGTACAGCTACTTCAACCAGAAAAGTATCATCCGTTTCAGAAATATTGACAGCCGGCATGGTCTTACTGTGTAAGAAATTAGCTAAGAAGTCATCATCCATTCCCAAATGATCAAAGAAAGAAGGGACGGACGGAAAGTTGCGATTCCATTTAATTAGAGACATAGGTAAACGTTTTGAGTTTGTAAACAATTCAAATTTATAGGACAAAGTTAGTCTAGGTCAAGAAGCACTAAAATGACCCGGGTCATCCTTTTGCTTGATATTTATCAAACTTACGGTCTGACTTTACTCATACCTAAAGATAAGGGGTAGACCTACCTTTGTCCTACCAATAGAATTAGCGCATACCTGCCTCAAGCCGCTGTTAGCAAGAAACATCGCCACCAAGAGAAGCCCGACTTTTTAAAGCATAACAATATACACCCTTAATAAAACAAAATGCATCTCAATATCTTAGCACTTGACCTGGATGGCACGCTGGCAGAAGAAGGACTCGTCAGTGTAGCTACCTGGGAGGCACTGAGACTGGCCAAAAAAGAAGGATTAAAATTAATTCTTGTCACAGGTCGTAGATTAGAAGTCCTACCCGAAATTGGCCCTTTCGATGACCTCTTTGAAGCGATCATTGCCGAAAATGGAGCAGCCGTTTATTTCCCACGTAATGATAAAGTTATACTCCCCTTCGGGCACCTGGCCTCCGAAGTCGTAGAGCAACTGGAAGCGGCTGAAATGCCCCTAGAACGAGGAATGGCCATCGCAGCAACTTGGGTTCCTCATGATAAAAAAGTCTTGGAAATCTTAGCAGAAACCGCCTATGCCGCCACCGTAGAATACAACAGAGGTGCCGTCATGATACTCCCCCCAGGCGCCACAAAGGGGACTGGACTTCTAATTGCACTAAAAGAACTGGGTTACTCTGCTAAAAACATGCTCGCTTGTGGGGATGCTGAAAATGACCGCAGTATGTTCACCTGTCTCTTATACACATCTCCGAGCCCACGAGACCGAGGCTGATCTCG
>CAJXUM010000246.1 GCA_913060855.1 uncultured Lewinella sp.
ACGAGATCAGCCTCGGTCTCGTGGGCTCGGAGATGTGTATAAGAGACAGCGCAGGGTCAGTACATTACTTTCCCCGGCTTTGATCATCTCATCGATACGGAATTCAAAGGGGGTAAAACCTCCTTCATTGAAGCCCACCACTTCGTCATTCAGCCATACTTCGGTGAGGTAGTTTACGGCGCCAAATTGAAGCCGAATAATTTTGCCTTCCCAGTCCTGTGGCACTTCGAATATTTTTCGATAAAAAGCGACTCCTTCGTAATCTTCCTTGAAGCGCTCCCAAGCGGCGGGTACTTCGATCTTTTGTTGGTTGGCTTGCTGCTCAAAGAGGTCAGCCTTCATCCATTCCGCTTCGCGCCCTTCGTTTTTCTCATCAAAGATGATGTCCCATTGGCCATCCAGCGATAGTTCGCTTTGGCTAAGAGAGGGTAGGCAGTAGCCGAGTGATAGCAATAAAAAAAGCACTGGTTTTCGAATAAGCATGTATAAGTTGTTTGTAGATTTAACTAGTTAAGGTGTTCTCCATCTGGAAGCCCAATGGAAGACACATCCCCATATTATTAATCGTTTTTCAATTTCGCAAAGCCAGTCAGTTGGATCGATCCGACCTTCTTTTTCAAGCGTTCCCGCATTTGCTTTTTCTTTCGTTGGTATGGGCCCGCTTGCTCCGCTAGATTCTTCCATTCATATGGATCCTTTTTATGGTCGTATAATTCCTCATGACCCGTATTGTACAAAATGTACCGGTAGCGATTCGTACAGATCGCATAGTGCTGATCTGCCGGATTACTTTTGAAACGGTCGCCAGCATAGACTGTGGATAGTGCAGCTTTAGGCCCCTTCCAATGCTTGGTGCTAGGTTTTTTTAGCAATTGCCGCATGCTATAGCCATCCAATGCATGGCCTTTTTCATTTTTTGTTGTGTTTGCCGAAAGTCCACATAAATCCAAGAGGGTGGGGTAGAGGTCAATGAGCGAGACGGTGTGATGTACTTCTCCTCCTGCCTTTGTCAGTCCCGGTACGCGCATCATCAAAGGGACGCGGGTGCTTTCTTCCCAAAGAGAGTTTTTGTATAAATAATCCTTCTCACCCATGTGAAAACCATGATCACTGGACAATACGACAATCGTATTTTCTTTCAGTGAACTGTTGTCCAGGGCATCCAAAACTTGTCCAACATTATCATCCACAGCGGCCACGCAGGCGAGGTAAGCTTGTGTCCATTTTTTCAAGCCGGCTTCTGTACTACCATAGGCAGCGGTTATCGCTTCGAACATTTCTTCGCCAAAGCGGAGTGCATGCACATCCCCATCTTTGTAGGCGAATTTTAGGTGAGTGTCTTGGGTGTCTTCAGATTGAATGACTGCCAGTTCGATCTCATCTAGCGGGAAGCGATCAAAGTATTTTTGGGGAGCTACTAAAGGCGTATGAGGTCGCAAGAAACCAACGGCCAAAAAGAATGGTTGTTGGCTATTCTCTTCGGCTAAAAGCTGCAGTTGCGTCGCTGCCCATTGCGCATTGATTTCGTCGGGCGTTGGGTCACGATCTTGGTCATTGACATAGCGCATTTTTTTGTAGCCGATCTTTGGATTACCCGTTGTCCAGTGTAATGGCTTACCTTCTGTGGTGGTGCGACCCTCCAAATTAATGAATGGCCCCAAGGAACCATCCACCCATCCGATAGTAGAAAAAGGAGCAGGCACATCAGGATGGGGTAGGCGGTTTTCGCTATCGAATGGAGTAGGACTGTAATCCGCTGGGTTTTCAAAATGGGTCCACATCTCCTTCTTGTTGTGGTGCATGATTTTACCCGAACCCTTTACGTTGTAGCCTGCGCCTTTAAACTGCTCCATTAGGGTGCGTGAATTATTGAGCACTTCATTTTTAAACCAAGGGGCCTGGTAAAAATTACGGGAATGATGGGGATAAATACCGGTAAATAGGCTGGCTCGTGACGGACCACACATCGGCGCAGGAGTATAAGCTCTTTTAAAACTCACACCCGATTGGGCTAGCTTAGTCATGTTGGGCGTGAGACTTTGCGCATGCCCTCCCCAATTGGTGATACAATCATTTAGATCATCAATCATAATGATGAGAACATTGGGTGGACTAGACTGCTGCTTTTGCGCGCTAGTTGCTGTACTTATGAGCACACAGCAGAACAGCCCTATTAAATGGAGAGGTCCTGATCCAAACCTACTGGCATACTTCATTTTTGTCTTTTTATCAATCATCAAAAGCTTCATTTTTAAAAGCCTAATGCCATTAAAAGCAATACCGCTATCAAGCCCGAAAGTCCCATGACCAATGATTGGAGCGTATACGTCTTATACAAAATATTGGGTGGAGCTTCATGTAATCGGTTGAGTAACCAGAAAAAGCTCGAATTGGCGTGAAAAACGCAAAAGGAGCCGCAGCCAATTAAGGCAGCTGTCATCTCGGCCGAAACCGGTAAACTATCTACAATTGGACTCAACATGGAAGCGGTACCCACTAAGGAAACGGTAATAGAACCCGTTGATATGGTGAGTATAGCAGCCACAATGAAAGGAAGTAAAATTCCCAAGAACGGGAAAGCGCTAAACACCGTGACAACTTCATTTTGAATTCCAGATTGTTTGATCACATATCCTAATGAACCTCCTGCCCCAGTAATCATAATCACCAGCGCTGATTTGAGGATAGCTTGCTCTACTAATCGGTTGATCGTACTTCGTTTATCTGCCGATTTGAGTTGAAAAATAGCAATAAATGCACCGAAAAATACGGCGATCAATGGCAAGGAGACAAAGTTGAAAATGGCCCCAATTACGCTATTCTCAGCAACGTCAATAAAAGCGCCAGACCCAATCAAAAGGATAGGAATGAGGATGGGTAGAATATCAAAAAATAGATAACCAGAAGTGAATTTTTCAGCCGCCTTTGTGTCATCTATTGTAGTCGTTTTAGCTAACTTTTTGTCATAATCCAGCCAGGTGTTTTTTACAAAATAGATGACAAAGAGTACGCCCCCAGCCATCGCGCAAGCCGCTACGATTAAGTTGATCATCAGCATCCTACCCATATCCACCTCCAATAGAGAAGCTACGGCCATTGGGCCTGGGGTCGGAGGGATTAAGGTATGAGATACCGTTAGACCTGCCGCCAGCGCCAGCCCTAAATACAAAACGGGCTTTTTACTTTTTACCGCTAGGGATTCCGTAACCGGTTGTAGTAAGATATAAGCAACATCAACAAAGACCGGTATCGAAACCAAATAACCCGTAAACCCCATCGCCCAGGGAAGCTTTTTTTCTCCCACTCCCTTTACGATCCTGTTGGAAATCCTAAAGGCACCTCCTGTTTCCTGCAATACTTCGCCGATAAAAGCACCGAGAATAATAATGATCGCTATCCATCGTAGGGTTTCGCTGAAGCCCTGTAGTAACACTTCTACCGTTTTCTCTCCGCCCATACCTAAAGACATGCCTAAAGCCAACGCGATTAGAATAAGGGCGATAAAAGGATGTACTTTCCACTTGGAAATAGAAAGTATCAGGAGTAAAAGGAAGCCTAGCAGGATAGATAAATTCAGCAGCATACTTCAGGTATTTACCAAAATGGAAGATAAGGCGATGTTGTTTGTTACCATCGGGGATTCTCTCTGGTGTAAAGGGACTAAGATTTAGGAAATAAGGAGGGATGAAATTTATCTTGTTACTGCATTATTTTACCCTGGAATTGTTAAATCGTTTGCCGGTAATGATTGGGGGTACTACCCATGATTTGTTTAAACTGTTTGTGGAAATTGGTGACGGAGTTATAGCCCACCATATAGCATACTTGAGAAACAGATAGGTGATCTTCCAAAAGTAGACGAGTGGCATTGCGCACGCGAACTTCATTCAGGAACTGTGTAAAAGACTTATTCGTCATCTTTTTGAAAAATCGGCAAAAAGAGTTGGTGGTCATACAGGCAATATCAGCCACATCTTGGAGGTATATGCTACTGTCGTAATGGTCAGATATATATTTTAAGACCGCATCGAGACGCTGGGAAGGTTCAGTTGAATACTGGCGCATATCTGTCGAGGATAAAACTGCATTGCTACCACTTTGTGATAGTTGGTGCAAAAGACTCAGCAATTTTATCGATTGCTCTGCTGGGTGCAAATCCACAATTTGAATAAGATCATTGTGCAATTTTTTGCTGACTTTTTTGTCAAAATACAAGCCATTTTTAGATGCTTTTAGCATTTGATTGATAGCGGAAAACTCAGGATAGCTAAATGTCTCTTCTCCCAGAAAATCTTTTCTAAATTTAATAACCACGGTTTTGACATTATTGGGGCTATCTGCTGCATAGTAGGAGGCATCGTTTCGCCAAAGGTGGGGAAGGTTAGAACCTACCAATACTAAATCACCGGGAGAAAAATGAGACACACTATCACCAACAAACCGAATACCAGTACTCTTTGAGATATATAATAATTCATATTCAGGGTGATAATGCCAAGTTGAATCTAGGCAAGGAATCTCCTTACAAAGGATATGCAGTCGTTCATTTTTGAGATCAGCTGATCTTTTTAGCACTAATTTCATCGGATATTGTATTGACTGGATGCAAAACAATATTAATGAAATTATGGATCAATAACACAAGCCAAAATGCTGAATTTGAAAACAACTTCATTATTTAAACTGCTTTCAACTCATACTTCTGCAATACCTCTTCGTGTAATTCAAAGCCTAAGCCTGGGGCATCGGATACGCGGATTTCACCGTTTTTGACTGGCATGTCACTCGTGGTGAGCTCATCTCGCAAACCATTTTCAGTTCGATCTAATTCTATGTAACAATTTGGTGTTTTTAAACGACCAGGCATGATATCTAGATTGGCAATAAAGTGCGTCGCAGCAGCAATCGCAATACCCGTACCCCAAGTATGCGGCACTATTTCAACCCCATAAACAGAAGCTAGGACGGCTATTCTTTTAGCTTCTGTTAATCCACCAGCGGCACAAATATCGGGCTGGACAATATCCACGGATTTGGATTGTAGTAAGGTTTGAAAGCCAAAACTAAGGTACTCGCATTCACCACCAGCAATCGGAATGGTAGTTTTGCTTCTGAGCGCTGCGTACTGCTCATAGTATTCAGGAGAGATCGGTTCTTCAAACCAGGAAATATCGTAAGGTTCAACGGCCTTGGCCAACTGAATGGCCTCCCTTAAATTATAGGCATGATTGGCATCGATCATTAGTTTGATTTTCGGGCCGATAGCCTCCCGCACTAGCTTCACATGCTCGATATCTTGGGCTATGTCTAAGCCTACCTTCATTTTCATCGCCTTAAACCCTGAGTCGGCATAATGTTTCGCTTCCTTTGCAAGGGTCTCACATAAGTTACTATTGTTGAAATACATGCCTGTTGCGTAGGGTACAATCGTATCTCTCTTCTTACCACCCAATAGCAGATGGACGGGTTGTTCTAATATTTTGCCCTTCAAATCCCAAAGTGCTACATCAATGGCACTAATGGCAGAGACTAAAACACCTCTTCTAGCAAAGTCCAGTGTGCGCCGATATAGGGTACTCCAGATCGTTTCGGTCTCCAAGGGGTTTTGATCTATAACATAGGGCGTAAGATGTTCGATCCCTGCCCGAACTATGCCTGCAGGACCATAGCCTTCTCCCCAGCCCACATGGCCTGTACTACTGGTTACCTTTACAATACAAATCCTTCTTTCAGCATACTCCCACTGAGAAAAATAGAAACTCTCCTCCAATTTATCAGAAAGAATAAAACTTTCAATTGAGGTAACCTTGATCTGCGATTTCATACGAGTAAATTTAATGTGCTTTAGTCTGGATTCTCGGCAAAACTTATATAGGCTTAAGAACGGAACAAAATTAAACATCCGCAAGAGACTATAGAGGTAATGCCAAAAGCATGGACTTCCGATCTATTTAGCGTACAACTTCATCTCTACAAATCAAATGTAATATAGAGGGATTGTATTGACCTAATTTACCCTGTTGTTACATTATTTTACCCTCAATTTTTTCAATAAATGGAGGCAGAGGAATAAGAAGTGTAGCAAAAGTTTAGCATCCAGGCCACTAAACCATCAAATGTATAATTTAATACAAATCGAACGATCAGCGTATTTAAAATTTTAACTTCTAGAGGCAAATTTAATTTGCTGTTTCGGGAAAATATCGGGTATAAGATTTGTCCAATCAGCAAGCCTTCCATAGAAAATCAGTATAATGAATAAAAATAACGCTTTATCGTTTTATAACTATTTGTTTAAGAATGATTTACTGTTGTTTTTTGCGTGAACAAAAACGGAGAATCTAGGTTACCAAGGCGAAATCATTATTAAAGAATAAGACTTATGAGAGTAGCAGTGAAAAATCAGATTATCAGTTCATTTTTAATGCTCGTTTTGGGTTTCCTTTTGATTGTACCGAAGGCATTTGCCACTGATTCAAAGACTATTTTCGATGTCTTGAATCATAGCGAAGTGTTGAAGGTCAATATGGAGCTTGACCTCAACGCAATTTTGGAAAATAGACGGGATGAAAATCCATATCCTGCCACATTGAGTTTTGTGGATGAACAAGGAAATCCGCAGGATTGGTCCTTGAATATTCGCCTCCGTGGGAACTTTCGCCGTATTCACTGCGCAGAAATGCCGCCTCTTAAGTTAGATTTTAATAAAAAAGACCTTGAAAAGGCTGGTTTAGCTCCATTTGATGATTTGAAGTTGGTGAACTACTGTATGGGAGATGACCGCGCGGCCAAAGAAGCCCTCGTGAAGGAATACCTTACCTATAAGCTTTACAATCAGCTAACGGACGCGAGCTATCGGGTGCAGATGCTAAAGATCAATTTCAAAGACATCAATACTGGCGAAACGAGAACACAATTCGCCTTTCTCATCGAAGATACGTCACAATTAAAAGCCAGAATTGCGGCCCAGAAACTCGACGAATTTCGAGTGATTGAGAAAGAAAGATTTGACCCTTATCACTTAAAGGCTGCCACTCTTTTTCAATATATGATTGGTAACAAAGACTGGGGGGTAACCTTTTCTAAGAATGTAAAGTACCTCAGTAAGGAAGAAAAAGTCATTCCGGTACCTTATGACTTTGATTTTGCAACTATCGTAGGGGCCTCCTATACAAAGGCTAAGAACGATGCGAAATCATTGATTGATAAGAGAATCTATTTGGGTTTCTATGAAGAAATGGAGAGCTTGCGGCCCGTAATAGATGAATTTGTGATGAAGAGAGAAAGCATGAATGAGATCATCCTAAATTGCACCTTTCTAAGGACTGGCGCCAAAAAAGAAATGATAGCTTACCTGGATCTATTTTTTGAGAACACAGATAATATCAAGTTTGCAGTGCACGAGATTTAAAGACGAGAATTCGCTTTCTCGATTTATTACGCAAAATAAATCGTTGATTCAACTCCTATATTAAAGCAGATAATCAATCTGTTGCGGGTTGCGAGGTAGTCAACTCGCTAACCCGCAACAGAAACAGCGGTACCACTGATAAGCCGTCGAATAGCTATCCACTCAAAAATAAGAGCCTATTTGCTACGGCTTAATGTTCCACTTCCCTAGTCTGGAAAAGCCTTTCCCAAAACCCTCATATATAAGACAGCCCTTAATATTGGGCGCTATATTTGTGACTTCCTCCCTTCATGTCTGATACTCACTAGAATTGCCAGAGAACGATTTCCCCGCTAAATAGAATGTCCTTTAGTGAATTAGGTAGATTTGTAAGCAAAATCTTAACTTGCAGAATCACTATAAATTAAGGCACTATTTCTC
>CAJXUM010000247.1 GCA_913060855.1 uncultured Lewinella sp.
GAGATCAGCCTCGGTCTCGTGGGCTCGGAGATGTGTATAAGAGACAGCGGTTGTTGCGTAATCGTTAGATAGTGGTAGTCCCTCATTTTTCTTATTAGTAGAGAGCTTCACGATACCCTCCCTATCGATTAACACTATTTCTAGAATCTTTTTGTCCTTTACAAGATGTTTAAAATACTGATCTACTTGTTCGAGGTTATCTCTTGTTAATTCCCCTTTTACGGCCCAGGCAAAGGTCTCCATCAATAACTCAATATGTTCTATAGCGTTGCGATGGCAAGCTTCATGTAAGAGTAGTTCCTGCATGTTTTTCTCCGCTTTGAAATGATTTAATTGTTTTTTCAAAGCGATGTCTTTATCCAGCCAATTATAACCAGCAATACCTGTGATAGCCAGCAATAAAACATAGAAGAACCAATTTCGTCGAAAGTGACTTTTTTTCTTTTGAGTATTCGTCTTCATGCTATTGTTTTTAAAGAAAAAGTAACATGCTCTTTGGCCGATACCGATGAGTAGAACCAAGCCTGGCCATACGTTCCACAAATCTAAATAAGCGCTTACTCATGGTAAGTAATAGCCCTAAAGTACTAGAAATACAAGTGTTAAATCTTGATTTTCATCATCTTCACTATTGACCTTTTTCAAATTATTTCATAATAAAGTCTAATCAACAATTCAAGCGAATGGCGACTAGTCATAAATCACCTGATGGATTGACTGTATTCATTGGTAACGTTTAGGATAGTTAGTATCTTGGGGTTGGTATTGAAGTTGTTTAAGGAAAAAACTTACCTGTTTAGTATTCTACGATTATGGCTGCTGCTTTTTCTACACTAGGGCATTCTCCGATCACTACTTGCTGTGAGATTTTGGCAGGAGGTCAACACTATTTTGATCGCATCCTGCAAGTGATTGATGAAAGCCAGGAGGTATTGCACTTACAGGTGTATATTTTCAATAATGACGCGACTGGACTTAGCGTACAAGAGGCGCTGATTCGGGCTAGTCGAAGGGGCGTCCGGGTATCCTTGGTATTCGACGGAATTGGGAGTGGGCATTTATCGAAAATTTTTTTGAATCGATTTCTAGAAGCGGGAATTGAAGTCCGTTTTTTTTCAAAAGTTCATTTTCGCATTCCCTTAAGAATGGGGCGCCGCCTACACCATAAATTGGTGGTGGCAGACCAGGACAAGGCCCTCGTAGGAGGGATTAACATAGCAGACCGTTACCGCGGCAACGAAAAGGAAAAACCCTGGCTCGATTATGCTGTGTATTTGGAGGGTGATATTTGCATCCGCTTGCATCAGTTGGCTGAAAGAATTTTGAGGAAGAGAGATGCTAAAGCTTTGAAGCAAGCAGGGGAGAGTCGACCAAAGCAAACGATATCCGGCATCAATGCTCGCCTGCTAGAAAACGATTTTTTTGGCAAAAAGCTACAAGTCCGGAAAAGTTATTACGCTGCTATTCTGAAGGCAGAAAATGAGATTGTAGTATTTGCCAGCTACTTTTTGCCTAGTCTCAAATTGATGCGTTTATTAGAAAAGGCAAGTGCTAGAGGAATAGCGGTTAGTATTGTGCTGCCGGAGAAAACGGATGTACTGTTTTATCAAACGGCAGTCAAGTATTTGTATAGACGAATGCTGAAAAAAGGAATAGGCATCTATGAATATACCGCTACGGTTTTACATGCAAAGGTGGCGGTTGTCGACGGGGAATGGGCGAGTATAGGCTCTTATAATCTCAATGACCTGAGTGATCTATTAAGTATAGAATTGAATGTTGAGATTATTGACCGCTCTATTGTCAATACCTTTCAGGAGCAACTAAAAACGATCATTCAGCAGGATTGTAGTAAGATCGAAGGGTCCGCTTATACTAAAGTGCCGCTATTTCAACGATTGCTGTGGAGTACCTATTACTTCGGTATTCTCCAGGCGTTAAAACTGCTGTATTGGCTAACCGATAAGAAAAAGGATTACCCGATTGAATAAGCCGCTTTTAGTGGCTTATTCCTGCTTAAGTACTTACTTTATGGAAGGACTACTGAATTTGATGTTGCATGCCGATGAATTGATTAGTGAGATCCTTGCCCAGTACGGAAGCTTGACTTACCTGATACTATTTACCATCATTTTTATTGAAACAGGCTTAGTAATTGTCGCATTTTTCCCCGGCGATGGCTTGCTAATCTCTGCTGGTATTTTGGCCGCCACTGGTGACCTAGATCTGTCACTGCTGCTAATTCTGTTAAGTGTGGCTACTATTTTGGGTCATACCTCCAATTATTTGATCGGAAGAGGATTGGGACAGCGATTTATTGAAAGGGCAAAATTGCAGCAACAGCCTTACTTGATTAAGGCGGAGACCTACTATAGAAAATATGGAGGGATGGCGGTTGTCTTGAGTCGGTTTTTTCCTTTTTTTCGAACGCTGGTTCCCTTCGTAGCGGGTATAGCAAAAATGGAGATGGTATGGTTTACTTGGTGTAATAGCATAGGAGGACTGCTATGGATCAGTGCCTACCTTTTGCTGGGCTATTTTTTTGGTGAAATTCCCTGGGTGAAGGCCAATTATGGAGTGGTTTTATCAGCAATGGTAATCTTACTTTTAGTGGCGCTGGTTGTTGGCATTTTACGGGGTCTGATTAGTAAAGGAACCAACGAGAATAGATAGACTCTCTTCGATTTCCCAGTTTCGTGTCCATTCTAAAGCATGATGTAGAAGAAAACGCCTCCCCAGACACTCTTTGCCTGGGGAGGTGATGTGTTAGGTCATTATCGCTAAAGTTCTGACGGTATACTTTTGGGTTTTCTAAAAATGCCCAATAAAACAATACCCAAAGCAGCGGCCATTACCACTAATGAAATGAACCAGCCTACAAAGGGTATCCAACTGACGATTCTAAGTAAAACATAAATGCCAATGGCAGAGAGCATTTTTTGGCCTTTGGTCCAGCTGGTATCCGTATTCTGCGGAATCCAGTACACAAATAGGATCGCTGCCAGAATATGACTTAATGCCAGACTGAAGCCGTAGATGTGCATCAGGAGTACACCAGCAGGAATACCGATAATCGAAATGAAGGAAATAGCTAGCAGGACCGGGATTGCCAACAAATAGATGATGCCGAATCCAAAAGCAGCCATGACATTGGGAACCGCAGCTTTTACTGCTCGCTCAAAGAAAGGATTGAAGGCCCAAATCAATAATAGAATTAAAAGGGCGGATGATAAAATCCGAAAAAGAATAAAAGCAAGTCCCCCAATCCTGAAAGCTCTTCTCCAATCTCGATCATCCATATTTGTTTTCAAGCTTTCGTCGAAGGTAGCCGTTGCTGTGCCTTGCAAACTAGCTCCAAAATCCAAATCTCCTGCGGACTGCCAGTAGCGGATGGATTCATGAAATTGGGCTTTATCTGTCAAACTGATTTCGTAGGCTGCTATTTGGGTAGGGCCGCGAAAGATACCCGCCATCTCAAATTCGCCCGCTTTGATATTCGCCGCGCCCATTCCTTCTCCCATAAATACCACTTCGCCTCCTCCGATGTCAATCTTGCCAAGAATTTTACCGGCTATCATTACCTCCCCGCCTCCGATATAGAGATCGCCATGTATCGTGACGCCTCTTTCTATCTCTATCTCTCCGCCTCCAATCACTAAATCCCCAAACACATCACTGCGAATAATTATTTTACCTCCGCCCAAGCGAGCGTCGTCTAGAACGGGCGCTTCTAGGTACAGATTTCCGCCTGCTAGTATGGCGTCTTCTCTAATCGTATCTCTAATGAAAATGTTGGCCCCTGCACCTATGATATCTCCTTTGATGACTGCTTCGATCGTCAAGTCTTTTCCGGCGATGTACAAGTCTCCCTCAACGGGGGTGTTAATGGTAATGTTTTCACCTGATTTTACGGTAGTCGTATGACCCACCATAAGATAGGGTAGGAGTGCTAATAGAATGATAAATCGCTTCATGATTGAATGGTGATTGGGTGATGAAAAATAATTTAACCAAAGGGATTAATCCTTTGATTGTTCAATATTATTCCATTCTGATTTAATATGATTTGATGATCCTCAATGATGCTGTTGATTTATCTCAAGCGGGAGCGCAGTGATTATGGGAAGGCTTGTGATAATTGTCATTGGCAAATTCTGACTTAATGGGCAACTTGTAGGGTGTAAAATCACTAGCTCATGCCTGCGAAAATGAAAAGACTAGCAGTTGTATTGGGAATACTTCAATGTTTTGTGGCTGTCATGGCTGTGCCAGCAGGTTTGTCGCTGATATTGGAACCGGATGGATCGGGTATCGGGCTGCCTATTGAAATATTGCAGACTTCCCCCTTCCATGACTATTTAATTCCAGGCCTTTTTTTATTTGTCTTCAATGGCATGTTTCAGGTAATCGGTGCAGTGGCCTCCTTCCGGAAAAGTAAGCACACTGGAATGCTCGGACTCGGACTCGGGGTCATTCTGCTATTATGGATACTTATTCAGGTTTACTTTACGGGCCTAGTTCACTTCTTGCAGCCCTTGTTTTTTCTGATTGCCATCATCGAAATCATGCTTGGCCGCCGCTTGCATTCGATTGAAGCATCCCGATGACGTAATGAATAGCCTGTGATAGGGATCACATACATTTGTTTATTTCTGCTCTATCTTTGTGACAAGTGGATAATGAAACCAAATAAAGTAATGAACATAAAGGAATATATACCTATCTCCGACTGGCTTCCCAAGTACAAAAGCGTACAACTTAAGGGCGATTTATCAGCAGGCTTGACTGTTGGAGTGATGCTTATTCCGCAAGGCATGGCCTATGCTATGATAGCAGGATTGCCCCCTATATATGGCTTGTATGCCTCTATTGTGCCGCTGATTATTTATGCCATGCTGGGCACCTCTCGCCAATTGGCTGTTGGTCCGGTAGCCATGGTCTCTTTATTGACGGCGACTGGGATAGGTGCGATAGCAGAAGCGGGCACAGAAACCTATATCACTTTGGCTATCATTCTGGCTTTCTTGGTGGGTGGAATTCAATTCTTGCTGGGCACCTTTCGGCTGGGCTTTTTGGTCAATTTCTTATCTCATCCCGTGATCAGTGGTTTTACCTCGGCGGCGGCTTTAATTATTGGCTTGAGCCAATTGAAGCATTTGTTGGGGGTTGATTTGGCCAGGAGTCACCATGTACATGAGATTTTGTTGCAGGCGATCGAAAAGGCGAGTGAAATCAATGGGTTGACGGTTGCTATTGGGGTAGCGGGTATCCTATTGATCAAAGGAGCCAAGAAAATTAATAAGGCCATACCTGGGCCCTTGCTGGCCGTTGTTTTTGGGATATTGGCCGTTTGGGGACTGGGCTTGACAGAGCAGGGGGTGAAAATAGTGGGTGCAGTGCCAAGTGGCCTGCCTTCTTTTAGTGCCCCTGCCTTCAATGTGGAGACCATTCAGATGCTGCTTCCCATGGCCTTGGCTATTTCATTGGTGAGCTTCATGGAAAGTATTGCCGTGGCTAAAGCCATTCAGGCCAAACATAAAAACTATAAGGTGGTACCTAATCAGGAATTGATCGCATTGGGATTAGCGAATGTAGGGGGTGCTTTTTTTCAGGCATATCCGGTTACCGGCGGCTTTTCCAGAACGGCAGTAAATGACCAGGCGGGTGCCAAAACGGGCATGGCTTCTATCATTAGTGCAGGTTTGATTATCCTGACCTTATTATTCTTAACGCCGCTCTTCTACTTTTTGCCACAAGCGATATTGGCGGCTGTCATCATGGTAGCTGTTTTTGGTTTGATTGACATCAAAGAAGCCAAACATCTTTGGCAGATCAATCGCTCCGATTTCTGGATGCTGATGGTCACTTTCATCGGTACTTTAACGCTGGGGATTGAGCAAGGCATTGGGATTGGGGTCATCTTATCATTAGCCGTCATTATTTTCCGTACCACTCGACCGCATATGGCGGCATTGGGAAGAGTACCGGATACGGATTTTTATAGAAATGTGGAGCGATTTGAGCAAGTGGAAGAAAGAGATGATCTCCTGATCATCCGGTTTGATGCCCAACTGTACTTCGCCAATGTCAGCTACTTCAAGGAGAAAATAGAAGAGATGATTAAGGCAAAAGGAGAAAAATTACAGACCCTTATCCTCAATGCAGAAAGTATTAATAATGTAGACAGTACGGCTGTTCGTGCTTTAGAAGACTTGGTCCTGGATTTGAAGTCAGCGCAACTGCAGCTTTTTTTCACCGGGGTTAAAGGGCCCGTACGTGATGCCATGTCCAAGGGACATTTAACGGAAAAAATTGGGATTAATAACTTCTTCATGAGCGTACAGGAAGCTGTGGATTGTCATGATACACTAAAAAAGGCATCAACCCCCAACAATCACCAGGAGTTTACGCTGCAAACGAATGTTTAGCTCTGCTAAGAAGGGGGCCCTTAAGAAGGATCAGATTGAATTGGGACTATGGGCCAACTGGAAGCAGTTTGCCCTTCTGGTAGGTATAAATGCCTTTGTCGGAGGAATGGTGGGCTTAGAACGAACCATCTTTCCAAAATTTGCAGCCATTGAATTTGGTGTGACCTCCAAGATGGCTGTTTTGTCTTTCATCGTTGCTTTTGGAATTAGCAAGGCGCTTACGAATTACTTTGCCGGAAAGTTTGCCAATCAATGGGGACGAAAAAACTTATTACTACTGGGGTGGTTCTTAGCCATTCCCGTACCATTTATCCTGCTTAGCGCTCAGAGTTGGAACTGGGTCGTATTTGCCAATATTTTATTGGGTATTCACCAAGGTCTGACCTGGAGTAGTACCGTAGTCATGAAGATTGACCTAGTAGGGGAGAAGGACCGGGGTTTGGCCATGGGTTTGAATGAATTTGCGGGTTATTTTGCCGTGGGGGTTGTAGCCTTGCTGACTGGCGTTATTGCCGAAAGGTTTGGCGTGCGGCCATATCCATTTTACCTAGGTATACTAATAGCGGTTGTAGGCTTTTTATTAAGCTTGTTTTTTGTTTCTGACACCCGCGCATTTGTGGCTAAGGAGAGTGCTAAGGCCAGGTCCACCAAGCTCAAAAATATATTTACAGAAACAAGCTTCAAAGACAAAACATTAAGTTCAATTACCCAGGCTGGGCTAGTGAACAACCTGAATGATGGCATGATCTGGGGGCTATTACCCGTATTTTTGCTACAGTTGCAGTACGATACACAAACGATTGGAATACTGGCTTCGATTTATCCCATGGTATGGGGTATTAGTCAGCTTGGAACTGGCAAATTATCTGATCTTTATGCCAAAAAAAGGATGTTATTCTGGGGTATGTTGCTGCAGGGACTGGCTATACTCCTGATTCCGATCAATTATACTTTCTGGGGTTTGGCTTTGATTTTAGTGATTTTGGGATTGGGTACTGCTATTGTTTACCCTACTTTCCTTTCGGCTATTGCTCAGGCAACCCACCCGCAACAAAGAGCAGAAAGCATAGGTGCTTTTCGACTTTGGAGAGATCTGGGATATGCGGTCGGGGCTATAATTTCTGGTATAACGGCAGATTTACTAGGGGTTGAATACGCCATTTTATTCGTTGGACTACTTACGGTTTTGTCTTCTTTAGTGATCCAATTTCGGATGCCCAATGCGAAAGCTTCCCTGTGATGAATATCACTGACAAGTCGTTGTTTGTTCCCGATCTTTGTACTAGAATTAATTAGGAAACAAAAGCAGTAAATAATGGACTTAAGAAATATCATTAATCAAGCAGATACCTGTCTCTTATACACATCTCCGAGCCCACGAGACCGAGGCTGATCTC
>CAJXUM010000248.1 GCA_913060855.1 uncultured Lewinella sp.
CTATCCTCTTCGTCGGCAGCGTCAGATGTGTATAAGAGACAGGAATAAATCCAAGGGCCTTTTTCGTAAAGCGACGCAAATTTACCTCATTTTTGCACTCTTGCAAAGAAATCGTCCGAAAAATGCAGAATAGTTTTTCGGATGGTAGTAATACATTTCTTCAAGAGGAATAGTTCCGGGTATGCAGACGGTGAAAACAACTTTATACTGCTGGAGAGCTGAGTAACCTTTACCGTGGTTGTCTTAAGAACGCCACCATTCAACCTATCCTCTCTCCAAGGATAAAATTTACTACTTTTGCATCCGAATTCAATCGTCCTAATTGTCTCAAGATAAGTCACCTGTCATGAAAATCACTCAAATCCTCGTGGGACTACTCTGTCTTACGTTCAATCTACTAGCCCAAAATAACAATCCTAATCAGGAAAAATACCAGATTCGAATACAGAAAGCGGAAGGGCCCATCTTATTGGATGGTGTCGTGGAGGAGGAGAGTTGGCTGAAAGCTGATGTGGCGAGTGATTTTTGGCAGAAGACGCCCCGAGATGATATCAAGGCGGTTTTGCGGACAGAAATAAGAGTCACTTATGATGATCAATTTCTCTATATTGCTGGGGTCTGTTTTGATAGTACCAATCACGTGATCCCCACCTTGAAACGCGATGTGGGTTTTTGGGATGGAGATGGTGTAGGTATAATGCTCGATCCGATGAATGAAGCGACGACCGGCTTTATGTTTGGAACCAGCCCTTTCGGGGTGCAAATGGAGGCGCTGCTAGGAGGTGGAAGTGGGGAGGAAAATTATAGTGGAGAATGGGATAACCGTTGGTTTGTAGAAGCCAAAAGGTATTTGGATCGCTGGACTTTTGAAATGGCGATTCCCTTCAAAACATTGCGATATGAGACGGGAAAGACGAGTTGGGGGATTAACTTCATGCGAAATGACAAGAAGAATAACCGCATGGATGTGTGGTCGCAAGTACCCCGGCAATTTTGGGTGATTGATCTCGGGTATTCGGGGAAGATGACCTGGGATGAAGCACCGAAAAAGACCAGTAGCAATGTGTCCGTCATTCCTTATATCAATACTTCACAGACGAAAGATTATGAAGCAGGAACACCTAATGATTTTGGCTTTTCGGCGGGTGTGGATGCGAAAATCGCCTTGACTTCTTCTTTAAACCTGGACTTAACGATCAATCCTGACTTTTCACAAGTAGAAGTGGATCAACAGGTCACCAACCTCACTCGCTTTAGCATATTCTTGCCCGAGCGGCGAACTTTCTTTCTGGAAAACAGCGATATTTTCACCAATTATGGTAATCCGCTCGTGAGGCCCTTCTTCTCTCGCCGTATTGGGCTGGATGATGACGGCCGCGCAGTACCGATCGATTTCGGGGCACGGCTGACCGGCAATATTACTGGTAATACCCGGATCGGATTGATGAATGCCCAGACGCGAGAAACAACTGATCAACTTGCCCAAAACTATACGGCTGTCTCTTTCAATCAGCGCCTACTTAAACGCTCTACTTTGAAGGGCACCTTTACCAATCGTCAGTCTTTTGATGATGGCAAAACCGTAACAGGTGATTATGGTCGCAATGCCGGCCTGGAGTTTGAATACCAAAGTCAGGATGGCGCCTGGTCGGGCTGGAGTAACTATCACTTGGCCTTTAAAGAGGGCGTAAATGAGGAAAATCAATTTTGGAATGCAGGCGGGTCCTATACAGGTCAAATTTTTTCAGCTGCGATGGCTTGGGTGAATGTGGGAACGAATTATTCAGCCGATGTGGGTTTTGTCAACCGCCTAGAGAATTATGATGCGATCAGAGATACCAGTATTCGCTTAGGGTATCGCTTGTTGTTTATGCCGCTAGAATGGACTTTTGTGCCGAAAAATTCTTCTATACTCAATCAGCATTCTTTTGGTATAGAATCGGTACTCACATTCGATAAGAGCTATGATTTTGTGGAACGCCGACATGAATTGGCCTATCAATTTCAGTTTAAAAACAGCAGTAATTTTTCAGTTTCTGCCAACCTCAATGAGACAGATCTTCGTTTCCCTTTTTCTTTTACGGATGATGGCGTGCCCTTAGAAGTAGGCCGATATCTATATAATGATTTTGGCTTTGAATATAGTTCGGATGATCGAAAGATTTTACAATACGGTACTTCTATCTCTAGCGGGTCCTTTTACAGTGGCAACATCACCTCTATTGGTGCCTTTGCACTTTATCGACGGCAACCTTGGGGGAATTTTAGCGTGGAACTAGAGTATAACAAAATCCGTTTCCCGGATGAACATGGGGAGGAGGAGATTTGGGCTATCAGCCCTAGAATTGAGATCAATTTCCATCGCAATTTGTTTTGGACGACCTTCCTGCAATACAACACCCAAGCTGATAACTTCAACATCAATAGCCGTTTACAATGGCGATTCGCACCGATGTCCGACTTATTCCTCGTCTTCACCGAGAATTATGCGGTGGAATTCTTCGGCGCCAAAAATCAAGCTTTTGTCTTGAAGTTGAACTATTGGCTGGTGATGTAGGGGGAGGGTGAAGAGGTGAATCAGGTGAATCAGGTGAAGAGGTGAATCAGGTGGCCAGTCCATGGCCTTCCAGCAGAAAGTCATGGCCTGGGTTCCGTGTCTCCGTCTTCATCAAAATCAAAAAGCCAGGGCCCTCGCTGCTATCGCCGTTGGTACCGTAGCTCCAGCTCGGTACCTGTCCCCTCCTCGCCTCCGACAGCTCCTGCTGTCAATTACAATCAAAATGTCAACATAAATAGTCATGGCCTAGACTCCGTGTCTCCGTCTTCATCACCCCAATAAACCAGTGACAACTCATTTCGGGAGGAAAGTGAAATTTTACATCCAAATGAAGTGGAGTTTAGTATTTTTGCGGAAACAAATTTTTTTGAAATGAAATATTCTATCTTATTCCTATTTATCGCCGTCTTTGCCTTCTCTTGTGGAGGTGGTGAGCAATCAGCAACAGAGGAAGGATCAACAGCTACAGCACCTAAAAAAGAAGCCGAAGCGCCTAAAGCTAAAGCTCCTGCTAGTACAGGAGAGGTAGTAGAAATCACCTTGACAGGAAATGATCAAATGCAATATGATCAGGTCTATCTAAAAGTAAAAGCAGGCTCAAAAGTAAAATTGACACTCAAGCATGTTGGGTCTATGGCTGCAACAGTAATGGGTCATAATTTTGTATTGCTCAAGAAAGGAACGAACATGGCTACTTTCGCTCAGGAAGCAGTAGCGGCAAAAGATACCGACTATGTTCCTGCGGATAGCGATGCAGTCATTGCCAATACGAAAATGTTGGGTGGTGGCGAAGAAGTAACCATTGAGTTTGATGCACCCGCTAAAGGTACTTACGATTACCTATGTAGTTTTCCTGGTCACTATGGCGTGATGAAAGGTAAATTGGTTGTAGAGTAAAAGTGACTCCTTGAAGGCCATCAGATTTGGCTTTCTGTATAAATTTTCTTAATTCTGCAATTGACTATCGTGTGGGATTAAGAAAATTTATACTTATGAGTAGTGTACGTATCGAAGACAGCTGGAAGCAAGCATTGGCGGCTGAGTTCTCACAGCCCTATTTCGAAGGTATAATAACTTTCGTCAAACAAGAAAAAACAGCCGGTAAGGTGATACACCCACCGGGTTCACTCATCTTCAATGCCTTTGATACCACTCCCTTCGACCAGGTAAAAGTGGTCATTCTCGGTCAAGATCCCTATATCAATCATGGGGAAGCCATGGGACTTAGCTTCTCTGTTCCCAAAGGCATCAAGATTCCTCCTTCTCTTCGTAATATTTATAAGGAATTATCCACGGATCTGAGCATTCCTCCTGCAGCACATGGAGATTTAACGCATTGGGCTAAACAAGGCGTTTTTCTGCTCAATGCAGTATTGACGGTTGAGCATAAAAAATCCCGATCGCATCAGAAAAAGGGTTGGGAAACGTTTACAGACGCTGTTATTCAAGCGATTTCGACCCAGCGAACAGATGTGGTGTTTATGCTTTGGGGGAACTTCGCTCGTAATAAGAAAGTGCTAATTGACCAAGAGAAACATCTCATTTTAGAAGCGGCTCACCCTTCGCCCTTAGCAGGTGGCGCTTATTTTGGGAGCCGACATTTTTCTAAAGCTAATGCCTATTTGACCCAGCAAGGGAAAAAGCCAATAGACTGGAAACTAGATTGATCAAGGGATCCTGACGCGGTAAGCGATCACCCATTCCTCTTGCCCTACAACCAACAAATACTCCCCCTCCTCCCCTAGCGGATACATGAAAAAAGGGGTACTGCCCGCCAAGGGAAATCCAGGTAATAATCGACCCATCTCATCATACAATTCGATTTCTTGGCGCTTATTATAAAGAATCCCGATCAACGCCCTTTTACCCGGCAAATCTACCGAAAACAGCTGATCTGGCTCGCGGACTAGATCGACCTGAAACTTCGCCTCTAAGCCCTTCGAACTATAGTAATGCAGGGCCAACTGACGACCACTTACCAAGGCAAAATCTGGCCTGGCATCCCCTGTAAAGTTACCAAAGGCAAACTTCACATTTTCATTATTTCCGACGGGTAAAGAAAGGCTAAATTGCGCTCCTTCCATATTGACAAATTGGGCTAAACCCGCCGAATCGACACTTACTATTCGCTGCAAATTCCTACTATTTTCTAGCCCCAAGGGGTTGTCCGTTGGTCGAGTTTGAATCGCCGGAAAATTCATTTCTGCAGAGCGTTTCCAGCTGTAGACCACGCCTGCCCGATTCATCGCCAGTAAATAATCATGCGTCCGGTCTTGAAGGTGTTGAATGGGCTGTTCAAATCGGCCACTTGTCGCCAGGGGATTCCAGCCTGTCAACGGCACACCTTCTGCCGAAAAACCAAAGATCCCTTCCTCACAGGCAACAAAGAATTGATAAATACCTTCTCGTTGGAAATCAAGTGCAGTTACTCCATTGGTGGCAGAGGGGTATAGGGGAAGCGGAAAAGGTTTAATCGCTTGTCCTTTATCATCCAATTGATACAAGGCACTGGATGTATTAAATACCAGGGCTTTTTTATCGCCCTGCAGCTGAGGTAAGGCAAAAAATGAGGAAAGACGAGATCCCTCCAATTGTGCTTGCCAGCGAATGTCACCCTGTCGATCCAGACAATAAAGCCTATTTCCTTGATCCGTCGCTAGTATTTCCGCAAAGGCTCCACTGACTTCTACCACCTGCGGAGCTTTGTCTACCTTGCCTCTCAAGGGGCTCCGCCACACGATACTTGGAGGAGTCTCTCCTTTTTGAGACCTAAGATGCCGATAGCCTTTAATCTCCCACATCGCATCCGCCGGTTTCCCGTTTAGCCACACAGCATCCCCTCCCAACTTCCATTCTGTCGGAGCAGGCATTACTCGCAGCCATTGACTCTCCAGGCTAATGTAATCATCTGGCAGTTCCAACCGAAGTAGCGTCTGCCCGACTACATAAGCGTCAATCAGTTGTTGTAAGCTCTGTTTTTCCGCCGCGAATACATAGTAGCCGTCGATTTTCGTCCACCAAGGATTTTGCGTAGTCGCGGTTCCATGATGCCAGGCGGCAAAAAGCTTATTTACATTCCCTTGTACCAGTTCATAAGATTGATAATTTAAACGCCCCAATTCACCCGCTTCAGCCAGTAGCGCATTCAAACTTTGCTCAGCGATCAGCGTATCTTTGCAGGGAACAAACCAGGTCAATCCAGTGGGGCTTCCCAGTTGTATGAGATCCGCCCAAGCTATGTGATCGCCAGCCCAAGGGAGTACATAGCGACTGTACCAATCGGTTTGCCCTTTACTTAGCACTTCATAGGTCTTTCCTACATCTGCCAACTGCAGGGCTTCCCAATTGTTGACCCAAGCGGGTATTATCCCTAAAACTTCTCCCATCCGCAAGCCCGTTTTTCTACTTTTAGCGAGCTTTCTATGTGCAGCCTGGGCCTGAAAAAGCGGCGTGGATGAATCAACCTTTTTCTCCCAGGAAAGCTGCAGCCATTCCATCTCAGTAGATCGAAAATGACTCCAGCCCTGCGGATTGCGGTGCTGGAAAAAGGACTGCGCATAAGTTAGGTTAAAGTAGGAACTAGGTCGATCTTTTGCTATTCGACTGGACCAAATAGCCGGAAGTAAATTATCGGCGCTTCCCAGTTCATTCTGGGCACTGAGTTCTCTTAATGCATCTTCAATCAGTAGCGACTGTTGACTAATTAACAATAGGTTTTTGAATTGTGCAATGGCCAAGTCTGCCCCAGCGAAGTCTTTCACCTTATAAATCAAATGTCCCTTGTACTGCGTGCTTTGCACGCCATCGGATAACCAACGCGAAACCGGGAGTTCAATACCTTTTATATCATATAAAAACAACTGCCGATCATCATCATTCCATCCTACTGGCCAAGCCAAGATCTTCTCTCTTTCAGCTAATTGCGTAATCCCTAAATGGGTCAATACATTTGTCCAATAGGTAGTTTTCTCCATATCTGGCACTTCCTCTTTTATTTGATCCGCAGTATCAGGGAAGTGCGCAAATTGGATAAAATAAGGGGTATCAAATGGTAAAGCGCTAATGAGTTGAGCATCACTAAAAGGAGAAAGTGGTAGATATTTCAGCAAAGCATATCCCCCAAATAGTACCACAAAAAGGGTCAATACAAGTAGTTTTCCGTTTTTCAATGTTATCGTATCGTTTAGAGATGAAGCAATTTTTCTGCTATAAAGAGCATTTTCTTCGCTTTTAAATACATTTTAAAGTAAAAATTCCCGGAGCAATACAAAAACCAAGGAGAATCCTCTTGAAAATCAAGACATAGTATTACCTTTGGAATTCCCTTCAAAATATTTCTCATCTACCCTTCCTAATAACCCAAAAGGATATTTGTCCTCTTTTTGAGAGAGGTTCTTTTGTCGTTTTTGTATTTGACATTTGGCAAAACTTGAAGATACAATTTCGGCTGGTAACCTTTGTTGTAGACTTTCGTATTACTACCCATCACATAGAGAGGCAACTATATTTCAAGCGTTTTAGACCACAAACATCACATCAACCTATGAGAAAGTCTTTTATTCGTAGCGGTAGCTTTTTTGCTATGTTCGCTGTCATCTTTGGCGCCTTTGGTGCCCATACACTTGAGCAAGTTTTGAATGCGGAACAATTAAGCACCTTTGAAACTGCCGTCAGATACCAATTCTACCATTCCTTTGCACTCTTATTCCTAGGCCTTTGGCTGTACTTTCGTAAAACGAAAATGATGGAATATGCCGGCTTGGCCTTTATCATTGGCATTATCCTTTTTTCAGGTTCCCTTTATGTACTATCCGTCAAAGATTGGCTCAATCTTCAAGTCAACTGGCTAGGGCCTTTGACCCCTCTTGGCGGCACCTTCTTTATCGTTGGCTGGTGTATTATTTTGTATGCCTCGTTCCAAGAAAATGGACGGGTGCATCGCACTGAAACCAAAGAAGGATAGTTGATCAATACTGCTGATAAACACAATTTAAAAATATCCCATATTCGGCTACGGTAGGCTTTCCCCTTTTACCGCTTACTATAGTATCGCTAGAACTGAGTGCTTTTTAGCGCACGATAGATGACACGTAATAAGTAGAAATTTCTCCCAAATTGCTTCGACCCTGTATACACTGTACTTAAAGGTGGTTTAGTTTTCCCAAACCTGTTCAGTCTCAGTATAATAAGACTGTCTCTTATACACATCTGACGCTGCCGACGAAG
>CAJXUM010000249.1 GCA_913060855.1 uncultured Lewinella sp.
CAGCGTCAGATGTGTATAAGAGACAGACCAACAAGCCTACTTGCTCAATGGATCGGATATGAGCTATGGTTATTTTCAACTGGATGCCACAAGTATCAGTTATCTACTCGAGAACCTCTCCCAGGTCGAAGATCCCGTCATCCGAGGGGCAGGCTGGATGGCTTTATATGAAGAATGTCTTCGCCACGAATTGCCCGCTGAGGTGCTCTTTGCAAGTCTGGTGAAAGCCATTCCAAGCGAACAGGAGTCTTTGAATCGACAGAACTTACTGGCTTATATCCAAACCCTCTACTGGCGCTTTTTCACCACTGAGGAACGCCAAGCGGCTTCCCTCGAACTGGAGCAGCTACTCTGGAATCAGGTGATAGCCGCTAAAGACATCAGTGCTAAATCGACCTATTTCCGACGGTATCAGTCTATAGCGCTCAGCCCTTCCGCAACGGAGCAACTATACCGGATCTGGAGCGGGGCCGAGCCCATTGAGGGATTGCCCTTATCCGAGACTAATCTTACTAGTTTAGCTTGTGAATTGGCACTGCGATTGCCAGATCAAGCGGAAGAAATATTGAACAAACAACTCGAACAAATCAAAAATCCAGATCGCCAGAAAAGACTGTCCTTCATCCGACCCTCCCTATCGGCTGATCCTGCCGTGCGGGATGCCTTTTTTGAAAGTTTAAAACTGGCAGAGAATCGCCATTATGAGCCTTGGGTTGGAAGCGCCTTGGGTTACCTCCATCACCCCCTTCGCGCCCAGTCCGCCGAGCAATACATCCTCCCTAGTCTGGAACTCATGGAAGAGATCCAGGCTACTGGCGACATTTTCTTCCCGCGCCGCTGGATCAGTGCGACCCTTGGCGGCCATCAATCGCCCGCCGCTGCTCAAATCGTTCGCGATTTCTTGGCTGCTCGGCCAGACTATCCTTATCGCTTGAAGAATAAGATTTTGATGGGGGCGGATTTGTTGTTTCGAGTGGAGGGGGTGAAGGAGTAGGGAAGAGATTAGGGTGTCGGTCGGAGACCGGCGGAGTGGCGGGGACGGGACAGGTGCCGGTTGGAAACCGAGCACCAACGGCTAGGGGCGCGCGGTCACGCCTTGGCAAGGGTGCCAGGGACGAGGCGAGAACTGGCGGTGTACCGGGGCGGGGCAGGTGCCGGTTAGAAACCGGGCACCAACGGCTATAGAAGCTTTAGCCACGTCTTTTACTTTTATTGATAAACGAGTAATGCCTTTCCTTCTTTTTCGGTTTGATACGTTGCCGCTAAGGCTTGTCCGATATCCCAAATCAAGTCTTTACTGTTTTCTATCCCTACCGATAAGCGTACGAGGTCATCCGTTATGCCCATTTTCATTTTCAAGACTGGGCAGACGCCGGCGTGCGTCATGGATGCGGGATGCTGCACCAGGCTCTCTGTACTGCCTAAGCTAACCGCGAGCTTTATCAGCCTTAGCTCGTTGAGAAAGCGGAATGCTTCTTTTTCCCCACCTGCTACACGGAATGAAATCATCGCACCAGAAGAAGTATATTGCTCTTTATAAATCCTGTAGGCCCTAGATGATTTATCCAGATTACCTAAGAAGAGTACTTCCTTTATATCAGCGTGATGCTCTAAAAACGATGCTACGTCTTTGGCATTTCTTGCCTGCTGTTCCATTCTGATCTTGAGTGTTTCAAGGCTTCTGAGCAGTAGCCAACAGGTATGCGGGCTGGCCATATTACCCAAAAATGTGCGGAGTGTCTTTACCCGCTTGATCCGCTCAGCGTTTCCTAAAACAGCTCCAGCGATCACATCACTGTGCCCCCCTATATATTTTGTCGCCGAATAAATCACCAGGTCCGCTCCATGCTGCAACGGGCTCGACCAAAGCGGTCCCATATAGGTATTATCCACAGCTATCCCTACTCGTTTCTCTGGCGTGCCAAAGAAATCAGCTATTTCTCTACACATCTTCAGGTCAATTAGCTCATTGGTTGGATTGGCAGGTGTTTCAATATAGATATAACTGAAGCGATCTGCTTTGCCGGTCTTCTCAATCAACTCGATGATCTCCTCTTTCGTTTGGTTGGGATGGAAACCAATAGAATCAACCCCAATCTTGTTGAGGAAGTGATTGATAAAATGGTCGGTACCGCCATAAGTAGGAGAACTAAATAGCAGTAAGTCACCAGGTTTTAAAAATTCTAGTAAAACCGTACTGATGGCTGACATTCCACTTTCAAAAACGGCACAGTCATCGGCTTTATCCCAGAGACAAAGTCGGTTTTCTAAAATTTCTAAGTTAGGATTATTGATCCGGCTATAAATTAGTCCGACTTCTTCACTTTTGTCCTTCTCTCGAAGTCCATATGCTAATTCAAAGTAGGCCTTCCCTTCTTCTGCCGTTTTGAAGGTAAAAGTGGAAGTGAGAAAAAGTGGTGTTTTGATAGCTCCTTCTGACCATTCTGGTTCGTAACCATAGGTCATCATCAAGCTTTCAGGGCTGAGTAAATCTTTCATCACAACTAGTTTTTATATCCAATTAATTTCTGTAAAATTACGATCAACAGGAATTAATTTTACATTTAAACAAAGACAGGTGAATTATTCCTATCTATACCACACAAACAGGAAAATCACAGCAAAACCAGTCCTAAGTATCACTTAAAAAGGAAAACTTCCTATGCTAAAGCTTGATGCAATAGATCTTCGATTGTTAGAATTACTGCAAAATGATTCAAAGCTGAATATTAAAGAAGTGGCAGCGCAGCTGAACATGACCAAGACGCCGATCTATGAACGGATAAAACGATACGAGAGGGAGGGGATCATTGAAAAATACGTCGCTATTGTCAACCGCGAAGCGGTCAGTCGTTCAATGATTGTTTTCTGTTCGGTATCGCTGGAAAGTCAAAAACTGGACGAAATAAAGAAATTCAGTGATGCCATCAGGAAGATTCCGGAGGTGATGGAGTGCTATTTGATGGGCGGGGTAAACGATTTTTTATTAAAAGTGGCCGTGAGTGATTTGAATGCTTATCATCAATTTTCATCTGGCAAATTGGCGGCTTTACCCAATGTCGGACAGATTAAGAGTACTTTCGTTTTGAATGAAATAAAACGCTCTACGGTGTTCCCGCTGAGTTGAGGCTGAAGATTATCATTTTAATCACGCCAGCTGGGACAAGGCTAGGTGCCGGTTGAAAACCGTGCACCAACGGCGGAGGAGGAACACCGAGGTACAGAGCCTTTGATCTCTATTGTCATTTTGATTTACGCCTCATCTCCTTCAATACCTGCCGTACTTCTCCAGCAGTCTGCAAACCTTCCAAACGAGTCATGAGGTAGGGCCAATCCATTTTTTCAAAGGCTTCTATATATTGCCCCTGTTTTTTCAGCTGTCGATAGATGAAAGTCTGATATACTTTATAGCGGTAAGGTGCATTTTCCCAAACCGTCCCATCATCTGCGACAATCGTTTTATAGTTTTTTACCGTTCCTTCTTTGATGAAGAGTAAGTCCTTATCTCCATTACCATCGATATCTTCGAAGAAGACCGTGATCACTTTCTCCTGGGGTTCTGTGCCAGAAAATAAGAGGCGGGTGATGTCAACTTGCTGATAATTGTTCTTGCCTTTCGGTAAAAGCACCACTGCCTGTGGCATCCCATCTTCGCCTTTTTTGGCAGGAAGAAAAAATAGTATTTTTTTTCCTTGCTTTTGATCGCCCCAAGCATATTCAATAACAGCATGCATATTCGAAATCGATGCGGCCCAGTCTGGATAGCATCGCTGCACAAAGGCTGTAGGAGATTCTTGTTGATAGCGTTCAATTGTCTGTGCCGCCACCCGACAACTAGCTAACAAAAACAGCATGATTTGCCAAGTCGATTTGCCCATCATTGATCAATGAATAATAAACATGGAGGTCTCCCTTTTAGCTGCCGAATAAATCGACAAAAAATAGTACCCGGCCGGAAATTCGTCTACTGCTATGTCTAAGGCTAACTGCCCGTCCAACTTCATTGACTTGATCAGCTTTCCCTGCCTATTTCTAATCGCGAGGTGCTCCCCAAAATTTCCTGTCACAACATGAATCGTAGCCGTACCTTTATGAACAAGGTTGGGGTATATTTTGAAGAAATTTGCCTGCGGAGTTTTTACTGAAATTATAGCAGAAAAAGAAAAGGAATCATCATAATCCACCTGCTTGAGTCGATAGTATAAAATCTCGGCTGTTGGAAGCTGAGCGTCTTGATACTTGTAAGTCATGGGCAACTGCCGGGTCCCATGCCCCATCACCCAAGACAATGGATAGAAATTCTTGCCATCTATACTCTTCTCAATTAAAAATCCTTTGTTATTAGTTTCAGTCAATGTTTCCCATTTCAACAGATTTCCGTCAGTAGTATATTGCACTTCAAAGTAATTTAATTCCACTGGCAAAAGTACGTCCACGACTGTTCCCGATTGCCAGGTCCCAAGCGGAGGATTATCATTACTATTTGGCTCAAAATCGACGATATTCCCAGATAAATCCGGTTGGTCAGCAAACCACCAGAAGTCAATGGAGCGAAAGAGGTAGATATTTAAGGTAGTATGCTTGTAATTAGAGACGCCATCCGTAGTGCTAAAGGGACGATAGTTTCCTGTGAGGGACGAATAAGAAGCACTGCCTGTGACACTATATTCTTGGGAATAGAGAGAGAGATGCAAGGCCAGACCGAGCAAGCCTAGCCAAAAGGCTTTGGTGGTGTTCATAGTGTTGTAAAGTGTTGTTGAGTCGTGTTTTGAAAAACACAAATTACAGACTCAAAGCAGTGTCAACACTGTCCTTCTTAGAAGTGTTAGGGAAGTTTTTATACGTGTAGGTTTTGATCTTGTTGGCGTGGTTTTGCTAGGTGGATATCCCGAAAACTGCAGCCCAGCTTACTCCATGTCCAGCAGGCGCTGTACCAAGGCTTTGTGTCGTCGAACGGATACGGGAACTTCAGTGCCGTTCTGGAGTATTAATCTTCCCCCATCTACTCGTTCAAAACGAATGACTTTTGCTAAATTGACCATATGAGATTGGTGCGAACGGAAGAAATGAGCCTCTTTTAATAATTGTTCAAAGTGCTTTAGGTTTTTACTACTCAGCAATTCCTTTCCGTCGGTAAAATACAAGCGGGTATAGCTGCCTTCAGCTTGGCAATGTAATAGGTCTTGGATTTCAAACAAATGAATATTATCCATATCCCGTAAGACCAGTTTCCGAGCTTGCTGTTTAGTTTGTAGATTAGCTAGCAATGTGGTGAGTTGTAAAAGGCGGCTTTCTTTAGCTAAATCCGCCTGGGCCCTAGTAACAGCCTCTTGTAGGAGACCGGGGTCGAAAGGCTTCAATAGATAATCTAAGGCACTAAAACGAAAAGCCTGAATGGCATAGTGGCTATGCGCAGTAATGAAGATGAGTTTAAAATCACTGGATTTGCAAGCTTCAAGGACTTCCATTCCGGTTCCATCTCCCAATTCAACATCTAGAAAAAGCAAGTCAAAATCGACTCGAGAGATCAACGCTATCGCTTCTGCAGCAGAATGGGCTTCTCCAATTACTTCTACTGCGGGACAATACTGTTTTAGCAAATATTTCAAGGATACAATTACATCCTCTTCATTGTCAATAATCAGTGTCTTCATAGAAAGGTAAATGTAAGGAAATGGTGGTTCCCTGGCCAACCCTTGTGTCTATTTTCATCTCATGCTGATCATGGCTAAGCTTAGAAAGCAGGGCTAAGCGATCCTTTACAATTTGGAGTGCCACCCCTTGATGGGCATTTGCGCTTGAGGGATTGGGATGGATCGCCCATCCTGTTCCATTGTCACTAATCAAAATGCGGAGTCCGTTGGGTTTCTTTTGCATATGAATACATAGTTGACCATCCTCTTTGCTAGTAATACCGGCGTGCTCGATCGCATTTTCAACCAGTGGTTGTATCAACATGGGAGGAACCTGATAGTCGCCAATTGTGATTTGCTCATCTACTTCTAATTGATAATTCAATTTATGCTTAAATCGCAGTTTCTGCAGTTGAAGATAGGCTTTCAAATTTTGCAATTCATCTTCCAGTGGAATCAATTTTTCACGACTATGTGTTAATATATTCCGCATCAATTGGGATAACTTACTAAGGTATAGATGAGCCGTTTCTACATTCTCTTTCTCCAATAAATAACGTTGGAGGGAGGTCAATGTATTGAATAGGAAATGTGGATTCATTTGTAAACTCAATAGCTTCTGCTCAATGAGTTGCCTTTCTTGCCGTTCTTTAATCGTCTTCTGTTGCTTCACATAAAATAGCCACCCACCCACTAAGGAAACGATCAGCAGGGCACTTCCCAGGAGTAATAGCCATTGTCGCGAACGGAGCTTTTCAAATCTAACCGTATCCTCTAGTTGTTTTATCTCGTAATTTTGTTGCTCCGTTTCATATAGATGCTTCATGGTTGTCAACTTCCTCGCCGTATTACTATCGAGAATGGTGTCCTCTAGCGTTCTGTAGGCTTCATAGTAGGCTAGCGCCGGTTCTGCCAGTCCCGCATGTTTATTCGCCAAGTAAAGTTGGCGATTGGCAGCCACCAAGAGGGTCTTTCGATTCGTCAAGGCTGCATACCGTAAGGCTTCCTCAGCGGCCTCGATAGCTAAGGAATATTGACCTAATGAATCCAAGGCGATGCTGCGAAAATACCAGGCATTGTAGCGGGTATCATAATCACTAGGCGTCACGGTATCTAGCATGTCTTGCACGACCTGTAAGGCCCGCTCATATCGGCGAGACCTAATCGCCAGATGAGCTTGTCTGATATTGGCCATGGAAACGCCGTTCTTGAAATCTAATTCCGTACTCTTTTGCAGGCCCCAATCTGCTAATACTTGTGCCGAATCCATTTCGTTCAGTCTAAGATGAGTACTCACCTTATTCATCAGTATTCCGATAGCCCGTAAGGTATCTTTAGCCTGCAAGCCCATCTCAGCAGCAAGGGTGTAGTACCGTTTAGCCTCATCGTAAGACTGTTTATTGAAGAGAATTCTTGCCATATTAGCATAAGCGGCGGCGGCTTTGGCCGTCAATTGCATTTGTTGGGCATAGTGAATCGCTTGTAGGTACTCCTCCATCGCCATTTCTAGCAACCCAATATCATAGTAATTGTTGCCGCGTAAGTTGCGAATATTCAGCAGTAAGCCCGTATCCTGTACTAAATTCGCCTTTTCTAGGGCTAGATGGGTCTCCGTCAGGCTTTCTTTGGGCTGCCCCGCAGCAAAAGCTGCTACTCCTTTGCAATAATGTGCTTTGGCCAAAGCGATCGGCAGATCCAACTGTTTTGCTAAGACCATGCTCCTCTCAGCATATTTTGCTACTGAATCAGGTGATTCGAGATAGTAGCATTGTAAGACTAAATCGACGTATAAATCAATACGGTTTTCCGTATCGGGAAGGGATAAACGCTGTTTGAGTTGATCGATTTGACTATAAAGCGGGAAGCTACTCCAACAGCTAATTAATAAGCATAGGTAGAGTTGGATGGAGTGAGGTGTTTTGCTAAGAATAGTTTTCATTTTGGGTCAGTGAATGGGGTTGATGGTTGAAAGCTATCGTTGTTGGGGCTCAGGCTTCTGAAGTTACCAAGGCATGCCTGATGAACTTCAGAAGTCTGGGTGAAAAATTATTCCCTATTCCGTCCAAGTTATTTTACCAATCTTGCCATTTCCTGCCAACCTGTCTCTTATACACATCTCCGAGCCCACGAGACCGAGGCTGATCTC
>CAJXUM010000250.1 GCA_913060855.1 uncultured Lewinella sp.
ATCAGCCTCGGTCTCGTGGGCTCGGAGATGTGTATAAGAGACAGACAGGGTACACAGCAGGAGCTCGTGTACCAACGGCGAATGCAGCGAAGACCATGCCTTTTCATTTTGATTCAACAAGGAGCCCTTCAGAAACATCAATTCCACAAAATCGTATAACAAGGAGTTTCGCCATTATGGCTTTGGGCATAATATGGATGCCTCCCCCCTAAACAAATAGATTGTATACCCTAAATACCCCCTATTTTCGGGAAAATATTTTACGGTTTGGAAAAGTTTCCCAAGTAAACTACTTTTAACATATTAGGAGAAAGTTTTACACTTTCAAGCCTCAACATTAATCGATAACACAATATGAGCCTAAGCCCAGAGGATAAAATCATTGTTTGGATCATTTCATTAGGAATAGCCATTGGCCTATTTCTTTACATTGGTGGCAATATTACCCAAGCTATTCAACCTTCTCCCGTCTTGGTTTCTGTATTCATAGCCATCGGATTTTCAGCTGCTATTTACCGATTCCTGGGTGGCCTGGAAGGAGCAGGGATGAGTATTGGGCCGGCTAAATTAGCAGGTACAGCGGCGGCCTTTTTGGCGATCACCTGGTTTATGAATCAGAGCCTAGAGAAGCAGTGGATTGGCACTAGTGGCGATTTTCCAATCAGCATGGCTGAATTATCGATCTCTCCAAATGATTGGTTTGCGGTAGATAAAAGATCCGGAGAACCTGTACAAGTAGATGTGACCTTGAATGACAGTATTGTCAAGACCATACCGAGTCACAATGCTAATTTTCCTACTCGGAATTTATTATTAGAAAAACCTGCCGGCAATACACCCAATTTCGCTTTTTCGATTAAAGCCCTCATTGGCCAAGACAGTCTTTTGCTAGGTGGAATTAATCAAAGTGAATTATCTCGAAATAAACTATTTCAGTCCTTTGGCGATAATGAAAACTATCTTTTCACCAGCGACAATCTGCCACCGAATAAACGCAACGTATCCATTGCTCCAGAGCTACCTTTTCTACTCAGCACGGGCGAATATTCCCAGAACCTTACCCGCTTTACCTTAGTGGATCGCGAGACAAGAAAACCCTTAGCGCCTGAGTCCTATATTCGATTACGAGGGGGTAAGATTTTCGAGGTCAAAGACCGCGTATTCTTGGTTTTGATTACGCAGGTAGATCATACTGCACAGCGCAAACGGGATGAACCGTATGCTAAGTTTGGGGTGATAGAATTGAATCCGTCGTAATATCTTAAAGCTTACTGAAAAAACAGTTGCGGGTTACGAGTCATCACACTCGCAACCCGCCAACCCGCAACTATCCTATCCCAGCCAACAAAAAGGAATAACCTTCTCTCCTATTCCAAGGCCAATTCCATCTTCTTAGGATACTTCACGCTATACGAGAATTCTAACAGCTTACTCTCATTGGGGTTCATCGTTAATTCCCATTTGAGTTCGCCGGTCTTTTCATCGAATTTCGCTCCTTTCGCTTTACTCAGCTTCACTTCTATTTGATCGGTTGTCGTAACTGGAATCTGATCCAGAATAACAATATTGATCGCCTGGCGCTTTTTGTTACGAATGTCTATTTTCCAGCCGGTATTCTGCGTTTGTTTGGCCCCTATAAATTGTCGGTCCTTAAACTGTGTATCCTTAGTACGCTCCACGACGATTCCTTTATCTTGACCCAGCGAGATGTCGAGCGTATCTTTTGTACTATTCACATCTAGTCGTGATTGTCCCAAGAATGTTCCTTCAAAAAACAAGTTGGCGGTGCCGCTCAGTAGGCGATAAGACTCCCAATTGGTCACTTTAGCGGTAAGGTAAGCATGGCGATCAAGTTTTGGCGCTACATAGTATTCATAAGTGGCTGGTAATTCATGCTCATCTATTCCCACAGTATACGCCTGGCCATTGCTAGGCACATCATAAGGCAAGCGAATTTGGAATTCCCATGAAGTGGTATTCTCTACCGCAGTAGCATTGGCAAATTGGGCAGGGGCCATTTCTTTTTTGGACTTAAAGTCCATATCTGCTTCCGCTTCTTCCATCACAATCGCCTCATTGGGTTGGCGTAAACCACTCGCTCGGTTTTTCTCTCGGAATGCATAAGCCTGAACGGGAGACAACCACCAAGGTAGAAGGTTAGGTTTCGTTCCACTATTTCGAGGACTTCCCGTAGAAAGATTCAGTTTCACTTGCTTCCAATCTTCTCCGGAATTTTGGAAAACTTTGGCCTTGTACTGCAGTTGAGCGGGACTCTTGATATCTTTTACCCGAATATCGTAAAGCGGCGTCCATCCTGCGCTATTGATAAGGTAAGTCAACTTAAAAGAAGAGCGAGTAATAGCGTCAGCACTCACTGCCACGAGTAGCTGGCTGGTGGCTTTGGGTTGGTACTTGGCTTTGAGGATTTGTAGTTGCTGATCTAGCTTCGCAATTTTCTGGTTCAGGTTTTTTATTTTTTTGTTAAATCCCAACTTTTCAAGGCGGATCTCTTTAATCCGGGTCCGGTAAAAAGCGGCAGTAGCTTTTAGGTTTTCGATGTCAACCCCATTTTGTTGACTAGCCAGGGCCTTATTGGCGATAATCAGATTCTCTTCTTCTTGGAAAACAGATAGAATGGCTTTTTCCTCCGCTAATTGATCTACAAAACCTTCTCTTTGTGTCTCCAAGACCTTTAGTTCTTCGTCTTTTTCTGGCGGAGTGAGATAGTCCAATTGATGATTGATGGATAGGATGGTAAAATCTCCAGTCGCTGAGAACTGGATGCTATTCACATCTATTTGGGGGGAAATACCCGTAAATAATAGCGTAGTTTGTCCCTTGGGAATATTGGTATTTCCTGTACGTGTCACTTGTGCGCCACGCTGAAAGACGGTAACTGCTTCTATGGTTGAGGGAATTTTATTTTCGATACTGTTGGCCTGGGCAATGGCCACGATGCAGAAGGTAGTCAGGATTAAAATGATCTTTTTCATGGTTTTTTGATTTTTACCTATAGGATGTAGATGTGGTAAAAATTACATAAGGAAGTCGAAAAAAATAAAAGCACAATTTTGGATTGTCTCCGTTTACCCACTACTTTACAGGGAAAACTACCGAGCATGGATATCACTCAACTAAAGGTTTTCAACAACTCAGAAAAGAATCGTTTTGAAGTAACCGTCGATGGACATACGGCGGTCTGCGAGTATAAATTGGTGAAGGATCGGATCATTTATACGCACACCGAAGTACCAGTGGCCTTGGAGGGCAAAGGGATAGGCAGCTTACTAGCCAAAACAGCCTTGGCGTATGCCAAAACGGAAGGTTTAAAAATCATGCCTTTATGCCCCTATATTGCTGGTTATATCAAGAGACATCCCGAATACAAGCCCTTTCTCATGCCTGGCTTCAACGTCGGATAAGAATAAGAAAATTATGAGCTATAATGAAGTCATTGGCGTAGACCTCGGCGGGACCAAGGTACAAACGGCCCGGGTGAAAAACGAGGAAGTAGTAGATACCTCTAAGCAATTGATCACCTCTCAAGGATCAGCGGAACAGGTTATCCAGGAGGTAATATCGGCTATAAAGGCGGTGATGACCTCGAGTGTGCAAGCCATTGGTATTGGCGTCCCTAGCGTCGTCGATATTGAAAAAGGAATTGTCTATGATGTGCAAAACATCCCCGCTTGGCAGGAAGTACACCTAAAAGATATCCTGGAAAAGGAGTTTGGCATCCCTGTTTTCATGAACAATGATGCCAATTGTTTTGCCCTCGGAGAATTCCAATTTGGAAAAGGCCAAGGTGCCCCCAATATGATAGGTCTGATCATTGGAACAGGAATGGCCGCAGGTATCATAATCGATGGAAAACTCTATAACGGACGGCATGCTGGAGCGGGAGAGTTTGGTATGATCCCCTACCTCGATCAGTACCTAGAATATTACGCCAGTGGCCAGTTTTTCTCCAATGTACATCAGACCACGGGCGCAGTAATTGCTAAAGCCGCTAGTCAAGGCGATCCGCAAGCCCTGGCTCTTTTTGGCGAGTACGCCCGCCACCTCGCCAATGGAATCAAGGCCATTCTCTATACCCTCGATCCCGATATCATCGTACTCGGCGGATCGGTCAGCCAATCCTACCCTTATTTCAAGGATGTGCTATGGCAGGAACTCCAAACTTTCGCGTATCGCCCCATTATTGAAGACTTGAAAATTGAAGTGTCTGACAATCCGATGATTCCGGTGCTGGGCGCTGCGGGGCTTTGTGTGAGATAAGGCCGGCCGCATTCCTCCTTTGGGCTTGCCCTACTCCAAAACCGGGTTAGGCATGAGCTTTCAGAAACTTCTCCGTTGCTTCTTTTCCCGAGGCGATCAGCCTTTTTATATCCTTCTCTTTGATACCAAAATCAGTCGCACTAATTCCTAAGTCATCGATAAAAACCGTCCTCGCTTTATCATCTGGATGGATGTACTTGGAATTGGCACTGTTAAATAAAAAATCGAACATGGCTTCCGCCGCGCTTTTTACGGAATGAATCTTTGTATCGGGCGGTATAAAGTGAGGGTTATTGATTTCGTTCTGAGGCTCCAGGTAAAAACCCAAGGTTTTTGGATTGCGAATATCGTCGCCATCTGGCCCTTTTCCATCATAGATATCTATGGGATAAATGTCACCTAATCCCCCATCCATATAATAATCACCATTGAGATGATACGGCTCAAAAACGAAAGGGATACTCATTGAGCACCTTACTGCTTTCCAGATAGGAACATCTGGCGTATTGGCACTATTAAAAATCTCTATCCGTTGTTTTGTAATATTTGAGGCCACGACAGTCAACTCCTTGTAGATGGTGGGATGTTTTTCGATCAATGCTGCTAATTGCCCAAAGGTCAAGTCCTTATTTTTGGCTTCCTCCCGAGGGTTATATTTATAGATATCATTTTGTAAGATCTTTGCAAAGCTATTGCCCGTATGGATTCCATAACGCGTAAACAGCCGATAGATATCCCCAAATATCCATCCCCAATCGGCGACAAATTTTTTGAAATCGGAATGCAGAATAGAGTCAGTCAAGCCAGAGCTCCCTGCTCCCACGGCTAGCAAAGCCGCAGTGATGGACCCCGCCGAGGTGCCCGCCACTCGTTTTACATTATCGAATAGATGATGCTTAGCCATTACCTGAATACAACCAGCATAGGCAGAACCTTTCACTCCGCCCCCCTCAAATACCAGGTTTTCGTACATATGATTTGATGCACTCATTTTTTCCCTTTTTAATGGATGTTGAAAGACTAAAACAGTGAATACGTGATCCCGCCGTTTAGCGGCACCACGTAGCCATTTAAACTAGTACCCCGGACCCGTTCTAAGATCAGAAGGTATCGCTCTGAAGTAATTATAATTGTACTCCATGTCCGCTGAATTCTTAGTCCATTTCTTGTCCAGTTTTTCTAAATCATCATGCAGTTCTTCAAAAATGGGTGTCATTAATTCTTTGTACTCAGGTTTTACGCCATCTAGCAAGTAGACAAATTTCTCTTCATTTTTGCCATACAAAAGGGTAAATCGAGAACAAGCGGTAGCCAAGGCGACGCCTATTAAGGACCTCCACTCATCTACCCCAGGCGTACCTCTATCTTTAGGTACTTGAGTAGTACTGATCCGTGGATCCATCGCAGCTCGAACACCTGAGGTGCCGTATACTTGGTGACGAACTACTAGGTGGTGAATAGTATCCGATGCCCACCTGGAGAGCCCCGCTCTGGTTTTCAAGTCATCATATCTGTCCGGTAAACCTTTAAAAAACACCTCCTTCATTCCACGAAGCATATCCTGAATATATTGATCAGCTCTAACCTCGTCATCATCTTTATAAACCCCATAGATGATTCCGTCCGTGTATTTTTTCCAAATATCTCGATATTCCAATTCCCAATTGATGCAGGCATCTGGCAATATTTCACCGTCATCCATTTTCATAATATCCTTACGATACTCGAAATCCTCATCCGCAGCGTATTCAAAATTATGATATTGATCATTTAGATGATTAATGAGTGCTTCGTGTGTTGTCGCAAAAATCTGATTAAAGACAGCCCCTTCCTGTACGAGGTGTTCGGTTGTCAATTCTTCCGCCAATTCATGCGAGAATAGATGTAAATACATAAAGGTTCTAACCGGGTGATTGAACTGTCCTTGTGCATCAAAGGCATTATGCAAAACTACCTCTAGCAGGTTATAGGTCATATGAATATGCCCCAAGTGCTTGCCACTAATCACCATGTAGTACATAGAAGCGAGTACCATACTTTCAGCATGCCTGAAGGTGCCATCCATAGGATTCACCGGTATTTCCACATCGGTATTAGGCGCAACAACAGAGAGGAGTTCTAGCCTTTTCTTTTCGCTATTGACTTTGAAGTAAGCCTTTCCCCCGTATGATTCATAATCAGGTTTGGTCTCATACTTTTCTAGGAAATGGAAGTCCATTTCTAGCAAGTCTTTACTATCTTTTACCTTTTTCAAAAAGGGATTCGCCACGCCAAATTCACCCAGATAGGCCAATAATTGGCCCTCCTTATAAGCATCAATAGCCGGAGGTGGCGTAACCTTAAACTTTGGAATGGGCAAGGAACTTCCGAAGATAGTCTTGGTATAGATTTTAGGATAAACATCGCTACCATCACTCCAAATATTCATTCGGGGCTTATCCTTTAATGGAACATTGACATTAGCCTGCGGTGAAAAATGATCGAGTAAGGCAATTACTTTAAATGCTCCTTTTGCTTTCTTAACTATCGTTCCAAAAGCGGTAACATTCCCTTCCAATCTTTCTACAGAAGGAATACTCAGGGCCTCAGGTAAAAACTCTGGGTGTTGCTGGTAGTACGGCTTGAGTTTACTAGGCGGCGGCGGAGCATCTTTGTATAATTCGCTCAAGTTTTTCGGGTTGGGAAACCTTTTCGCACTGATCAATAGAAAATACTGTAAAGACCAGATGGCATTACTTACCCTAGAACGTATGATATTACGTGTTTTAGGGGTAGATTTATAGGCAAATACTATCCCCGCAAAACAGGCAAAGATCAAGCCCCACTTTAGTAGCGGATTAGCGGCCCAATCTATCGTTTTACTAGCTATCCATGAAGGGTCAAGTTTTAAGGCTTCTCGCACAGCTAGGTATAGTAAAGCACCTGAAATGGAGCTTAAAACATGGAAACCAAAGCTCTTCATAGGAGTGGCTGTTCCTACCATAAAGGCGGCACCTTGCGACACCCCTTGAGCTAGCAAGAATACACAAACCATATAAAGAGGCCCTCCCAACATGCCAGAGGATAGCAGAAGGACGATTTGAAGTAATTGGGTGCCTAGTATGACGAGTGGAATAAGTGGATTGGGTGGTCCTAGGTATAGAACAGTGCCCATGGCGAATGCGCCGAAACCCACTAGGTATAAAACAGCCATTCTCAAACCTTCATCCTCTATCACAAAGGAACAAACGAAAAAGAAAATCGTGGTGACAATAGGCGATATATTCAAGAAGCGCAGCATTTGAATAGACCTCGTAAAGCGGCTTCTCATCATAAAAAAAGGAGTGCCCGTCACTAGCACATACAACTCTAAAAGAAATCCTATGCCTCCTCCCGAAATGGTGAATAAAAAAGGAAGGGTAATCCATAAGGATTGATCCTTTAACAGCAAATAAAAATAGATTCCTAGTCCAGTCAATAATCCTAAACTACTGTCTCTTATACACATCTGACGCTG
>CAJXUM010000251.1 GCA_913060855.1 uncultured Lewinella sp.
GATCAGCCTCGGTCTCGTGGGCTCGGAGATGTGTATAAGAGACAGGATTTGATTGGTGCTTTCAAAAGAAGTCCCAATACGCCCGATACGATTGTTTACCAACAAGCGCCAGAGGAGCCCAAAGGCATAAACACAGGGGTTTGGATTGCAGTCGCAGCCGGTGTAGTCGTTCTTTATTTACTCCTTAAAAAGTAGTTCAGCTATGAAAATGAGTGTGGATACCAAAAACGGAACGGTCAGTCAAGAAACTGCCGAGCCAGCCGAAAAAGACTGCGGTTGTGGCTGCGCAGGAGATTGCGACAATTCTACCTCCAAAAGAATCTACTGGGCAGTGGGTGCCGGTCTGCTTTTGCTAGCTGCCTTTATTGCCTATCGCTATGTAAAATCTAGGTAATGGCAAAACCAATTGATTGCGGGGCCAATTGTGGCTGGAAATGGGGAAGGGTCAAGAAGTGTAAAGAAATAAGGGACTGTGCCTGTCGGTGCTCTCCCTTAAAGACCATTAACCCTAACTTGTATGATGCCTGCAAAACGCAGTGCAATTCCAGTGATAAACCCAAGGACCACGAGGACTTTATGTGCCGTTTTGTAGGCGGTGAGACGATGTACACCAATTACGGTATGCTAACTTGTGGTTTTCAGGTAGAGGAGTCGGCGCAGTATCAATCCTGGGTTGAACAACAGGAGGCCGAAGAGGTGGCCACAGCTGGACAACGAAAAATGACTAATGGTATTATCATCGCCATGATTGGCTTGGTAGCCTTTGGTTTCATTGCGATCATCAGATCAAGAACCAAATAATGGAAGAACAAGCTACAAATACTAATGGCGGCGGCGGTGGGGCAGTAGGCGCAGTAGCCGGAGCAGTGGCTAGTGTGGTAGAATCAGTGACGGGCTTGTTTGCCTTGGATAAGCAAAAGCGGATTGAATACCAGCGCTTTTTAGCAGCGACTTTTCCCGAATACAAATGGTTCTTCAAATATGAACAACGAAAAGACAATAGCTTTCTTATCATCGGGATATTTGCCATCCTGCTATTGGTGATGCTCCTTGTACTTGTCAAAACAAAACCTCAATAATGAAAGCCGTACACTGGTTTTATCTATTCGCCCTGGTGGTATTGATATTGGTCTATCGGACCTTTGGTCATTTATTGGGCCTCAAACTACCTCCCATCGATATGGATGGAATAACCATCAATAGCCTTGATTGGGCTGCCTATGTGGATCACCATTATTTCTCGGTTGGGCGGCGTGCCAGTGAGGCGATGCCTAAGTACATCGACCAGGTACTAGCCCAGGATGCTACCTATATGCAGGAGCTACTGGCTCAATCTGAAAACAAAAACTTATCGTATTTAATACTTAAAGAGGCGATTGCGAGAGCTGAAGAACGAAATGCTATTCTTCGCAAGCCATCTTAGTATAAAAATTGCTAATTTAGCAATTAAAAAACAATGGAAACACCAAAAAAAGTAAGACTAACGATCAAGATTTCCGAGCAATTAGCCGCTAAACTATTAGAAGACTACCAAGCGGCACAGGATCAAAGCCAGGAGCCGATTTTCAAAGAAGAATACTTAGGCGATAATATTGAGAAGATTGTAAATGGGTTTGATACGGCTGAAGTTTTAGCGGATAGCCTAGTGGATGAGGCCTTTAGTAAAAAGGAAGAGGAGATACTTGACAGATTAGATCAACATACAGATTTAGTAGAAAAATTAAGCAAGCGAACCAAAAGCTCCAGCAATCGAGCCTTTATTGCTGCCTTGGTGCTTTTGGTATTTACGCTAATACTATTGTACCAGCAAAAACAACAAGAATATTAGACATGAAACCGACAACGCATATACCCCTACACGATCAGGATCCCAATGAGTTCATTATCGTTTCTCAACGGGAAGGCCAGGTGACGGATAACTTCTCTTATTCAGAGCTGCATAACCCCAAAACGGGCCTGGCAGAGCATCCTTTGTCGCGCCAGGTGGTAGATGCGGTACAATTGATTAGAAAGGTCACCGGCGTGGCTATGAATACCAATTCCACCTATCGCAATTATGTACCTCAAAATGGGGTCAATCCGGCTAGTCAGTCCCCTCACATGCTAGCCTGCGCCTTTGATACGAGCTTTCTGTCTGATGTTTACACCAACCAAGCCCTCTATGTGGCCATTCGTGTGGATTTTGATCAAAAAGGACCACTCTTTACCCACTTATGGGATATGGGCGTGCGTGGCTTCGGCTCCTATGACACCTTTATTCACCTCGATACAGTTCGTTCGGAATTGTATGCTCCTTTTAGGGCCAAAAGAACAAGTGTGTATAAGAGCCAGCGCTATGCCCGATGGAACAATATGAAGGAGCTGTACTATCAGCAGGCCACTTTGAAAATTGTAGAACAAGACGGTCGGCTAGCAGTAGTGCCCGTGGATCAACCCGAGGAGGCGCAAGTCGTCAAAACGGTAAAGTCGGTAGCAGGGGTGATTAGGGGGACGCTCAATGAGCTATTTGATAATGAGGACCAAGGAAAAGATTTCACCTATAGACAGGGGATATGGATGACCGGCGCTGCTATTGCTTTACTTGTAATAGTGTATGCCGTGTCATCGAAAAAGACGAATCTGATATGAAAAAGTTATTGATTGCAGGATTGATCGCAGCAGGCCTAGTTGTACTGGTATTCAGTATTAAAAAGCCGGTGGCCAAAAAGCCCATCAAGAATAAAGCTTTGCATAAAAGTCAGGCTGAAAACTATGCAGATCAAATTGAGGGGATCCTCAATGCGGCTATGCAAAGGGGGAGAAGTCTGACCAAAGCTGAAATGGTGCAATTAAATCAGCTACAAGCTCAACTGGCTGAACTAGGGTATGAGTATATGCTACCAGATACTAATAGTAGGCCCGTTACTAATTGGACTTTTGCGGGGATTTATAACCCCAATTAACAAACAAAAAATAAGGTGTTCTCATAATGTGTGCGTGCTCAAGCACAATCATTTTGGAAGGCGCTGGCTCCCGAGTCAGTGCCTTTTTTAATGTCAAAACCCCATGTATGACAGGTACACATGGGGTCTAATTTCCCTAAAACAAAGCACATTCGAAAAGCAACTAACTCACCCCTCTACCTCTTATTTTTCATCGCATCTCTAATACTGTCCACATTTCCCTTAACGACATCAATATTTGGATGTCCAGGAGGGAGAGTCCTTTCGAAAATAACAAGTGATTGCTGTACTAGCTTCAATGCCCCTTCATAGTCCCCCAGGGCTCTAAGCACTAATGCCAAATTGGAATACCTTATAAAACTGAGTTGCAATTGTTCTTCGCAGTGGATGCGATGAAGGCCCCATTTGGGGAACTAATTTTCTACCCAGTCTAAGCGATAGCCTAGGGTGCTGCAAAGCTCCACAGCTGGGATGATGGGAAGGCTCATAGTGAGGTTTTGGAACTCAAAGAACGTGGTTGGTGATAAGGAATTCATGTGGTTGCATTACATGAGTTAGTAAATGAGGGCTTCAACCAAGGGTACAACCTCACTGAAAGGCCCGTCACCAGGCAAGCCAATAAGTTCCTTGGAATCCCCCCATTTCTTTATATAAAACCAGACTTGTAATTTGAAAGAAGTGTACGCGTCTCCTTTCAGTGAAGGTTGCACAGCATTTTAGCATAATAACTTCGACAAAAGCAAAAATTTAGCTAACAATATGAAAACATTAGCTTGACAACAAGGGAAAAGTTCTATGTGGAATGATGTGTCTTTTCGCGAATAATTCTCATATTAGTAGCTCCTTATTTCAAAGCATAACCCTTAAACCTAATCCCCAATGGCTACAGGAATGGACAAAGCGCACCAACTCATCCAGAAAAACCTAGAAAAGCAAGAAAAATTCTTGGATCTGGGGAATTTGGGTCTGATGGAATTGCCAGAAGAGCTTTGGGAGTTGGAGCATTTGGAAGGCTTAAATCTAGGAGATGAATATCTAAAGGACGGAGAATATCAATCTTCGGTCAATAAGGGATCCTTTAATCGAATAGAAGAGATATCATCAAGTATTAAAAGGCTACCCAACCTGCGTTTTTTAGGATGCGAAGAAAACAGGCTAGCCAGTTGGGACTTTTTACAGTTGATTCCTGAGCTAGAAGGTTTATCTGCCGGCTATACCCAATTGAAAGATATTTCCTTTCTTAAGCTTAATGCCAAAATTCATACCCTAAGGCTCCGCTCCAATCAGATCCAGGACTACTCATTTCTCAGCAGCCTGACCCAATTGAGCACCTTGGACCTCAGCTCCAATCAGATCCAGGACATCTCATTTCTCAGCAGCCTGACCCAATTGAGCACCTTGTACCTCCGCTCCAATCAGATCCCAACATTTCCGCTCTTCTTGTTGACCAATGAAGTTCTTGCAGACCTAAAGTTGTTCGATAACCCGATCCACGATTTACCCAAAGAGTTACTTGGTAATTCAGAATATCATAACTGTCTTCCCGATGCCCGCGCCTGGTTTGCAGATCTAGAAAAAGGACCTATTGAAAACTTTGAGCTGAAACTCATACTGATCGGTAATGGGCGGGTGGGCAAAAGCTCCATTGTGGATGGCTTATTAGGAGAAGAGTTTGACCCACAAAAACGATCGACGCATGCGATTCAAGTAGAAGAATGGCGTCCCAAGGGCAGAAGGAATCCTTTAAAAGTCAATATTTGGGATTTTGGTGGTCAGGATATCTATCATGGTACGCATCGATTATTTTTACAATCACGAGCCTTGTATCTGGTAGTTTGGGATGATGAAAATGAAAACGATGAAAAGGTAGAATTAGATTCAGAAAACGGTATGGAAGTATTTCAGAATCACCGTTTACGCTATTGGCTAGACTATGTGCAAGCCCTAAGTAAGGATAGCCCCGTCATTGTGGTGCAGAATAAAACCGACCTGCATGGGGAACTTCCAGTCTCGGAGCGGATCGGCAGTGATCATCATTACAATATTCAGTTCACTCGAGCGGTAAGTGCAAAGCAAGGAGGAGTTTCATTCTCCTATCTGAAGGATACGATCCTGAAGGTATTGACCAGTATGAGAGAGTATGGGCAGCAAATGCCACAAAGTTGGTATCAAGTCAGAGAAAGACTTAGTGGCCTAGTACAGCACCAGGAATCTCTGTCATATGATGAATACATGAACATCTGTAAGGAATTGGGTATCACTAAAACTGCTCCTTCATTGCTTAATTTTCTACATCATACTGGGGTAGTTTACCATCAACAGGGGCTTTTTGACAACCGCATTATCTTAAATCAACGTTGGGCAATCAAAGCCATTTACTCCTTGCTAAATTGGCAAGAGGATCGTTTTCGACTCATTAAGACGGGGAGTGGTTGGTTCGACAATAGTATACTGGAGGAAGTATGGAAAGACGAATATAAATCCAATGAACGAAAAGTGATTCTTTCCTATATGGTCAGCTGTGAACTGTGCTTTAAGATCAATGACAATGAAGATCATCCACTATTTGTCATTCCTCAATTATTGGAAGAGAGAGCCGAACCTTCCATAGAAGATACTTGGGAAGATCGCTATGATCAATCTCTTCGATTAGTGTATCGAATCCCCTTCCTCCACGATGCCCTAATCCATCGCTTCATTACAAAAGTAGGTCGTTTGGCGGAGCCACGGGGATTATGGCGGAAAGGGATCAGCATGAAATACAATCTTACGTATGCCCGCATTGAAGCAGTAGATGCGCACGAACTCAGCATCTGGGTGAATGGTCCGCAGCAGGATGATCTCTTAATTCGGATTCGCAACACCTTCCAGGAGTTATTCCGGGATTATGATGAAGTTGAGCGACTCATTGGCGCACAAGGAAGTCCACTAGTCCGCTTAGAAGAAGCGGAAAAGTATCGCAGCAAGGAAGAAGTAGCTGCCGTGGATGGTAGTTTTGTGAAAATTGAAAGCTTACGCCCATTCTTCAAGCAGAATGAAGAAGCCAAGATTGATGAATTAGTACCTAAAGCTCCTGCGCAAAGGGCAGCACGACTCTACCTATCCTGGTCTGGAGTCGAGCAAGATCAAGGGTTTCGAGAGGATATGATTAAGCACCTGAGTGTATTGCAGCGCAAAGGCAAAGTCGAAATATGGGGAACGGGCTATGTTCAGCCAGGCCAGGAGCGAAAAAGCGCTATGCAAGAAGCCTGGGGAAAAGCAGACCTATATGTCCTATTACTAAGTGCGGATTATGTCAATTCTGATGATTGCTACGGGGAAATGCAAGCCTTGCTGAAGCAAGCCAAAGGGCAAGAAAACATATTCATCCCGATTTGCTGCCGCCCCTGCGACTTTGAAGCGCTGCCTATCACTAAACACCAAATGCTCCCCCGTAATCGAAAAACAATCATTGAACAACCTATACCCGATGCCGCCTGGCAGGAGGTAGTTAAAGAAATTCGCACAGTGATTGAGGGATTGGGCTGGTAGAGTCGGACGGATTTGCGTGGTATGGTATGCCCCACTATACTTCATGATGTAGGACATTCCAGGAAAAGACCATAATTGTCGAGTGTCCTACTATGCCACCATAGTGTGACAGTCTGAATCAAAGTCGTATCAATTAGCCTAGCTCAGCACTTGACTTTTTAATTGAAATGTCCTACTTTAGATCGGAAACAGGACAAGCAAAATATGATGGAAGGATTGATCAATATCGATGGAGAGCGAAAGTATCTCAACCAGGAGGAGCGAGAAGCCTTTTACAAAATAGCCAAAACCAGCGAAAAAGATAAAAAGTACTTTGCACTCTTGTTATATTATACCGGCGCACGCCTCAATGAGATTTTATCACTCACCATCAAGCAGATTGATCTGAGTAATCAGGATATCATTATCCAGTCGCTCAAAAAAAGAGGCCGCACCCATTTTAGGGCAGTCCCCGTACCTGAGGCTTTTATTGAAGAATTGGCTGGTGCTTACGATTTGCGCCGATTGATGAAAAACCGACAAAAGAACGCCAATCAGCTATTGTTTAGTTTTGTCGATCGCACCGCCAAACGCTATATCAAGCAGATGATGACCCAAGCGGGCATACAGGGGCCAATGGCTAGTGCAAAAGGGCTGCGCCATTCGTACGGCGTAAAAGCAGTGGAGGAAGAGATACCCGTTACTGTGTTACAAGATTTGCTAGGGCATTCCTTTCTCAAAAACACTTCGATTTACACGAAAGTACAGGGTAAAGAGAAGCGAAATGTGGTGAGTAAGATGTGGGGCTGAGATAATAAAAGCCAGTCACTCTGATGGCTTTTCAAAATAAAAATCGACTATGCGCATCCAGGTTTTAAAAGAAGAGCTTAGCAAGCTTAGTCGTACAGAACAGGCGGAGCTAATGCATTTCATGATAGAATTATTGGCTGTAGATGACTTTGTGCTTTCACAAGAATGGAAAGCTGAACTTGAGAAGCGTGAAAAAGCACTAGATGAGGGTACATCAATAGGAAAGCAACTAAGGGAAGTATTGTCTAAGTATAAAGAAAGCTAGCCGATGCCCACTTTCAATCTGATTATTCAACCTGAAGCTGAAAGTGATTTAGACGAGACCTTTCAAGACTGATAAGAGCAGCGAACTGGATTAGAGCTTGAACTGCTAGAAGAAATTACTGAATTTCTTATTCTCCTGGAAGAAAAGCCTGTATCACGAAAAATGATAGGTTATACTTTGTGTAAAAGTATAACCCTGTCTCTTATACACATCTCCGAGCCCACGAGACCGAGGCTGATCTC
>CAJXUM010000252.1 GCA_913060855.1 uncultured Lewinella sp.
AGCCTCGGTCTCGTGGGCTCGGAGATGTGTATAAGAGACAGGTTTTACCGTTTGGTCGCTATATTGATGGAGACCCGTATGTATTGGTCAATCTTCTCACCGAGTGCGGAGGTAGATGTGTTGTTAGCTTGTTGGGCTAAACAAGAAAAGGAAAGACCAACGCAATTCAGTAGTAAAAGAATCCTGAACATAAACTTGATTTAAGGGTGATGAAAGTTTGAAGCGAAGAGGTGAAGCAGTGAAGAAGGTATCTTGTGCTGAAATAGGTAAACCTTTCACCATTTCGCCCTTTCACATCTTCACCCCTTTATCCCCTATGAGCCTCGCTTTCGCTTCGTAAACGCCTTGTGAATGATAGTCCACTTTCCTTGCACCTTCAACAACATGAAATAATCGATGTAGGGATTGGCACTTTTCGGATGAGCAATCTCTACTTTGGCTACCGCCGCATTGTTTTCATAATCGATGGAGATGATTTTACCTACTTCGCCAGTGGGCTTCCCTTCCTTCGTGTCCTTGATGTATTCCTTTCCGGACCAGGTTTTTAGGCTGTCATTTTTGATGTAATACAAATTGAGGTCGCTGTGAAAGGCAGTCTCTAATCGTTTGGGCTGTCCTTGGGTAGAGCCTTCGATATAATCCAGCAAGGTTTTAGTAATCAACTCGATTTCTGTTTGTGCATTGAGTTGTTGCATACCGATGAAGACTACAAGAAGTAAGAATAGTTTCTTCATGATTAATGTTTTTTATTTAATAAATCAGGTGTTAATCCGTAGCTACAAATGTATTGGAAAGGCTATTCGAATGCGGGGAAAGCAAGCAGAATACTATTCGGATTTATAATTCCGAAGAAGAAAATGGCTGGAGAAGCCTTTATTTGGTGGCTTTCTTAAACTGACCGGGAGTAATGCCTTTAAATTTTTTAAAAGCGGAATAAAAGGAAGAGTTAGATTTGAAACCGCATTCATTTCCAATGGCAGCTAGGGTGAGCAATTCATTGGATTGTAACATCTTTTCTGCAGCATCTACCCGATAGGCATTAATGAAAGTGGAAAAACTTTTCTGGAGATTATCATTCAAGTATTGGGATAAATAAGCGGGGGCGACACCTAGCGCTTCTGCTACTTCCGATAATTTAAGGTCGGGATCTTTATAGAGTTCCTTCTCTTGGAAGAGTTGTTGTAGCTGGGCGGTCATACTCGCTGCTTCTTTTGGGGTAATCTTTTTATTCGCGTATTTGACTTGTTTTTCGAAGAAAGCCGGCGATTTTCTCCGTTTAAATATCCAAAGCAGCAACATCAGATAGAGGACAAAAGAAAATGATAGGGCCCCTACAACATAGGAAGTATAGCCATTGGTGAAATAAGCTAGCCAAATCACCCCCACCCCGATCACTACTGTAGTCAACCAAATATCCAAGTCATTTGCCTTTTCCTCCTTGGACAATAGTTTGCGAAAACTGCCTTTGGCTTTTATCCCCGCAACCAGAACATATAGGAACCATTGGGCAAATAAGGTCCAGCCGAAGTACCCTAGCTTAGACCGCTGCCATAAATAGCGGTGCTGTTTGTAGGGATAGAAATAACCGATGATAATCATGATAATCACCACGGGTAAAACATGCACTAACCAGGCCCATTTGGACTCCTCTTTTTCGTTTACACTGGTCCTGACATAAAGGTAGAGGAAGGGGCCAATCAAGGCACAAGCCGATAGACCGACCTGAATGAATAGATTCGAAATCGTAGGATCATAAATCAAGAAAACCGATTTCAATACGCGAACACTCACTACCAACAAAAGTGCCGAGAGAAAATAATTGGCCGTACTTTTATGCTTAACGAAAAAGCCAAAGTACAGGCTTAGGAAGAAGCCATTGAACGCACCCAAAGCGCTAAAGAAAAATAGGACTTGATCTTCGAAATCCATTTAGAATAGCATCTGTTTATGGGACAAAAATACATTTATATTGATGTTTAGGAAGTGCATTGTTGCCGGAATAAATTTCCGCAATGAATTCCTTTACTTGATAGGATATATTTTGGTTGGCGGAATCCACCAATACCAATATACCATGTTCATGCAATAAGCTCTAAGCTGCAACGAAGCTTTTTAGGGAAAAAAGCGGTAAAATGCGTAAATTCATTTTGTCGCTAGCCGAAAGAATTGCGACTTTCTATTTCCAGCAAAACGAAACGAAACGAAACAACAATAAAATGAAAAATCAACTTGTACTGCTCTTGGGGTTCAGTCTCCTCGTCTTTGGTTGCGCTCAAGAACGCCTACCCGAATCCATTACTATTGACGAAACCCAGCAAACGGAATCTATCGAAAGCGTCCTTAAAATCGATAGCGTATGGGCGGGCCATCCGGTTGGATTTTGCCTCTTAACACAAGATAATCGACAATATATTGCCTATTACAATGCACAACGAAATATGGTCGTCGGGCAACGCGAACTGAGTGATGCTAATTTTAAGCTTACGATCCTAGCTCCTACTGCCCGTGAAACAGCGGGTGGAACCAGTACCGTTGTGGGCTGGGATAGCCATAATTACTTAACCATGGGTATTGATAAGGAGGGCTTTATCCACTTCTCAGGCAATGTACATGTCCATCCGCTGACCTACTTCCGAACTACCCGACCGGGAGATATCTCTACTTTAGAACAGGTGTTTGAAATGACGGGCGAAGCGGAGAAAAGAACGACGTACCCGCGCTTTATTAAAACCCGGGAAGGGGAATTGATTTATACTTATCGAGATGGCGGTAGTGGTAATGGGAACCAGATTTATAACCTGTATGATACCGCAACAAAAAACTGGTCGAGACTGCTCGATCAACCACTGACGGATGGCCAAGGCCTGATGAATGCCTACATTTCCAGTCCGCAATTACGAGAAGACGATTGGTATCACACGTACTGGGTTTGGCGCGACACCCCGGATTGTTCCACGAATCATGACTTGTCCTATATGAAGAGCCCGGATTTGAAAAACTGGTTTAATGCTTTTGGTGAAAAAGTCGACTTGCCGGCAACCATTGAAGATAATCATGTTGTCGTGGATCCCATTCCGGTAAAAGGGGGCATTATCAACCTGGCTGCCAAGCTTGCTTTTGATAATAACAAACAGCCCGTTTTTGCCTATCATAAGTACGATACAGCCGGCAATCTACAGTTTTATACGGCTCAAATTCAGGCTAAAGAATGGGTATACAAACAAGTTACGGATTGGGATTATCGCTGGGAATTTAGCGGTAATGGCAGCATCAATAGTGAAGTCAGAATCAAGGGCTTCCGAAAGCGCCAAGATGACAACTATGAAATAGACTACTGGCATATCAAATATGGAGATGGCACGCTTCTACTAAATGACCAATTTGAGAACATAGGCCAAGTCCAGAAAACCGCCCCCTTTGGTACGGATCTAGCGATTGAAGGCGATTTCCCGGGCCTACAAGTGCAGACTAGTGCCGATATAGGTGAGTCCAGCGAGGAAAACATACGCTATATGCTAAAGTGGGAAACACTGAACCGAAATCGAGATAAGGCTCGATCAAAGCCTTGGCCGGCGGCTAGCCAATTGTATTTGTATAAATTGAAGGGATCATAGGTAGGGCTGAGACTTCAGAAGTTTCCGCTGGTGTGACAAGGGAAACTTCTGAAGTCTTGCTGCGCAGCTAATATATGTTGGCTACAAGCTCATGCTTGTATGCTGATTTTGGGCGCGAGCTCCAGCTCGCTGTAAGTAATTATCGTACTTGTATGCTGTATCTTCGGCGAGTAGACTCGCAGCCAAAGACCACAATACTAGTGAAACTAGTAGTGAACCTCCAATATTATATATTCAAAAATGGTGAAGTGGGTAGAAGGAAACTTACCTAGTATCGACCAACTCACTTCTGAAGTCTTGGTACATAGCGAAATTAGAAACCTATGAACTCCACCTAACAAAAGCGATAAATAACGGACATGAACCTAAGCAAATTCATTTATAGTAATAGTGCCTACTTTTTTGTCTTGTTCTTTCTTTTGGCACTCTGGGCTTTTTGGCCGGGCTACTTTGGTCGCCTCGATTCGGATATCCCCTCTCGTATCCATATTCACGGGATAAGTATGACGCTGTGGTGTTTGATGCTGATTAGTCAGGCATTATTGATTCGGTTTCGAAAGGAGCAACTCCATAGCATCATAGGACGCTTCTCTTATATTCTCGTACCTATTATCCTCATCTCAGGATTTCATACAGGTCATGTTTCCATCGCTGGACTTAACTTATCCGAAGGGAATTACTACAGCTCTATAGCCCTAATTTTTAATTCGCTAATCGTATTTGGTATTCTATATGGCTTGGCTATTTATCATCGCAAAACGCCATTGGTACATGCCCGCTATATGATATGTACCATATTCCCTATGCTCACCCCACTGACCGACCGCCTGGTTTACAATAATTTTCCTTTTGTAATTGGGTTCTTACCGACTATTAATGGAACACCAATGGTCTGGTTAGTTGGATTTGTCATTGCCGACTTAATATTGATTAGTTTAGTGATGTGGGATTGGCGTCAAAGAAAACAATTTAATGTTTTCCCAATGGCCTTGGGACTATTGCTGACCTACCACATTTCTGTCACCTTCTTTTATCGCTTGTCTTGGTGGCAATCCATTGGAGATTGGATCATGGGATTGCCTTTATCCTAATAATTGTTGGGCAAGACTTCAGAAGTTTCCCCAGTCCTGTCCTGGAAAACTTCTGAAGTCTAAGCGCTGGCTGTACCATCTGTCAACCGCCACCCCCTAAAAAGCAATCACCGTCTTACCAATCGTCTTACCTGATTCTTGCATTTCGTGGGCTTTTTTGAGGTTTTCTACCGTAAAGCCATTCAAGGTCGTAGTTAAGGTCGTTTTTAACCTACCTTCTTCTACGAAACTTGCCACTGTGTTTAGAATCTTATGTTGTTGATCTATATCATGCGTGCTGAACATGGAGCGTGTGTACATGAATTCAAAGGAAAAAGACACACTTTTAGTTTTGAGTAAAGAGAGATCTAGGGGATCACTGCTACCCGTAATTGTTACGATATGTCCCTGTGGTTTGATGATCTCCGTTGCCATTTTCCAGTAGGCATTGATATTGACGAAGTCTAGAATGTAGTCGACCTGCCCATGGCCTATTTTTTCCAATTCATTTTGCAAGTCATAGTGATTGACTACATGATCGGCGCCTAGCTGTCGACACCATTCTTGGGATTCAGGGCGGGAGGCGGTCGCGATGACGGTTAGCCCGACTACTTGCTTGGCGATTTGAATAGCAATGGAGCCTACCCCGCCCGCACCGGCTATTATCAATACGGTTTTCCCCCGGTCCGTTTCAGGATTTACCTTGATGCGGTCGAATAGCGACTCCCAGGCCGTCAAGACGGTTAAGGGAAGGGCGGCGGCTTCGGCATCGCTTAGGTTGTTGGGCTTGCGGCCAACGATGCGCTCATCGATGAGTTGGTATTCAGCATTGCTGCCACTGCGCGTCAGGTCTCCGGCGTAATAGACTTGGTCACCTACTTTGAATTTGGAGGTCTTCTCCCCTACTGCCTCTACTGTACCGACAGCATCCCAACCAATGACTTTAGGCGTGTCTAGGGCCTCCTCCTTAGCTGCATTTTGCCGAATCTTAAAATCAACTGGATTGACTGATATAGCGGAAATTTTAACTAATAAATCATATCCGCTAGGAGTAGGTACTGCTGTTTCAAAAGCAATAAAGCTTTCGGCTGCGGTAATGGGGAGCGACTGCTTAAATCCTATGGCTTTCATTTTTATTATTTTTTGATGGTGAATGGCGGCACGAAGTTATGGACTCCTTGCTCGATGAACAAGTACATTACAAGGTAATACAGGTAGAAAAAGAGGTTTATGCGCTGAGTTTGACTTACTTATTCCTCCTTCCCTTTTTTACCAAGCCTTGATGACTTGTTTAATCGTCCAAGTTCCCTTTATCTTTTCTAATAATACAATATTCCCATAGCCGCAAGACTTACCACAAAGCCAATCGTAGTATACGCTAGCCTTATCTGCTTTTTCATTGAGGGATATTGCTGAAATGGTCATAATACCCACGTGAATGGCGTCGATTTGTCCGCTTTCAAATTCATCGTACTGGATGATTTCATAGGGACTCTTATTCTCAATATCGGATTTATCCCAAGCGGTTAATTCTTCCAGGAAGGACTGGTCGATGGTGTACCCCTTGAGGGCGTCTCTCGCCCATCCTTTATAATAGTCGTTTAATTTGGCTTCGTTGAAGAAAATGATTTTTCTGGTGGGATGTTCCGCCTTAGTCTCTTGTTTTTTGTCAGAAGAAATAACGCTACCTAACTCGCCCGTTCCTAGGTGTACCTTATTACCAATTTGGGTATTGTATATTAAAGAGAGAATGGCCGTTTGGTTATCTTCTGACGGGGTAGTACAGGATAAAAGAAAGCTGAAAGCGGCTAGGAGTAGCATGTTTTGTGAAGCAATGAAGAAGGAAAAATGTTTGTTTTTCATATTTTTAGAATATTGGCTAAAGTAGGCAAAACTTCAGAAGAGGATTGGTCGATAGGCCAGAAAATCACTAACTTTGATAACATCATTCAAAACAAAATGCCAAGCTAATGATGCCGACAATCATAGACCTTCTCAATGAACCGATAACACTAGAAGCTTCACAAATAGCTTTCTACCAAAAGCACAAGTACATCAAAATCAAAGCAGTCTTGGATGTCGGCACCTTGGCCTATTTTAATGCCGTGATAGATCGAAAGGTAAAGGAAATGAATACCGTGGATGTCCCCCTGGAAAAGCGTAGTACCTATGGAAAAGCCTTCCTGCAATTGGTTAACCTTTGGCGGGAGGATGAGGAGATCCGATCCTTGATTTTTAGCCGACGTTTGGGGTCGATAGCTACGCAATTGATGGAGGTGGATGGGGTGCGATTGTACCACGACCAAGCCCTTTTCAAAGAAGCGGGCGGCGGCATTACGCCCTGGCATGCCGATCAGTATTATTGGCCGTTGTCTAGTAGTAAGACCATTACGGCATGGATTCCACTACAAGCTACGCCGCTTAAAATGGGACCGCTGGAGTTTAGTGCCGGTAGTCACCAAATTGTGGAAGGTCGAGACTTGGCTATTTCAGATGAAAGCGAGGAAAAGATCCAAGAAAAACTGCGAGTCACTGATTTTGAACATGTGATTGAAGCCTTCGATCTAGGTGAGGTTAGCTTTCATTCGGGCTGGATATTCCACCGAGCGGGCGCCAATACGACGGACCAAGTTCGCAAAGTGATGACTGTTATTTATATGGATAAGGATATGAAACTCGCTGAGCCGACCAATGAGGGACAAATGAATGACTGGAAGGCCTGGTGCCCAGACGTCAAGATTGGTCAGGTCATCAATTCCCCGCTGAATCCGATTTTGTATGAACGGTAGAGTTTAGAGTTAAGAGGTGAAGCAGTGAAGTGGTGAAGTGGTGACCTGCTTCACCACTTCACCACTTCACCTCTTCATCCTTTCACCCTACATGTAGCCTTACCCCACCAGCATTTTCAAGAGAAAATAGAATATAGAAGGACAAAGTAAACAGCCTAAACCCGTATAAAAGGTAGCAGTCAAAGCACCATAAGGCACCAACTTAGGATCTGTCTCTTATACACATCTCCGAGCCCACGAGACCGAGGCTGATCTCG
>CAJXUM010000253.1 GCA_913060855.1 uncultured Lewinella sp.
CGAGATCAGCCTCGGTCTCGTGGGCTCGGAGATGTGTATAAGAGACAGCGCCGAGGTGGTGAAAAGGTATCCGTAGCCTGTACTGCTCCAATAATCAGGGCCTTATGACGGACATTTCCTGGTATAACTAGCGACTCTCCCGCATTGACATCTATTACTTCCTCATCTTCGCCGAGCCAAAATCGTATCGTGCCAGAAATAACTTCAGAGATTTGTTCATTTTCATGACTGTGCCAAGGAACGACGAAGCCATCTTTGAATTTCATCTTTACAATCATCACTTTATCTCCGTAGACCATTTTGCGCAGCATCGAAGGGTTCACTTGTTCTTCGGGTACCTCGTCCCAGTTGATCTTTTGTATCATCTTTTTTTCTCAAATATGGTTATTTTTTTGGATAGGTATCTATAATTGTATGCTAATCTTTTGCTATCGGAACAAAAGCTCGAAACGATAAAGCGGTAAATAGCTTTGCATCAGTTATATTTACTTCACCCTTTTCGGCTTGGCCCAGTCCTTCTTCATTCGAAAAGGCAAGCGCCAAACTTGACCGTTTTTGTCGCCAAAATACAGCTGAGATTTGCTGTCCTTATCGGGATTCCCATCTGCCCAAAAGTATAGAAAATCGTCTTGCCCTTGTATGACTTTCCGCACGTAATTATGATTGCGTTTACTCGTTTGGGTAATGTCTTGGGCTTTGGTCCAAGTTTGCCCATTATCCTTACTGATCCACTTCTCTATTTCCCCACCACCACCGTGTAATTGCGGACCATCTTGTGTTGGGGCAATAACGGTCCATTCATTTCCCGCTATCCAAAGGCTTCCCATATCGTAGTTGTGATCCGATTGGGTAATAAGCGTGGTGCGCCATTCTCCATCTTGCCAATGACTAATAGTCCAGTCTCGCGGGTTGTTGGCCGGGCCGGGCTCATGGCCGCCACTAGTGAGGTAGAGACAAACAGGGTTTCCATCCGCATCAAAAGCCATGTCTTTTAGATAGACGTTTTTGCCTAGGCTGCCATAGTCCTTGACTAGTGAACTTGCCTTTACAGCTGTTACGGGTAAATCAACAGCAGACAGCTTGGCTGTCGTCCAGTTGGCACCAAAATCGGTGGATTGTAAATAGTATAGGTTGGTACGTTGATCCACATTTCCATTAGGGTGTCGCGTAAAAAAAGTCGCTACCTTGTCCTTCCACACGCCGCTGACTTGATAGTGCCCGCTTTTTTCGGCAGGCTTGTTCTTGATAGCTGCTAGTTTTTGGTCGGCAGACCATTCTTTCCCATCCACGCTATGCTCAAAATATAACTCTCGTACACCGGTGTATTTCGTAAAGAAGTGAAAAAAGCCTTGGTCTTTCACCCACCAAATTTGCGGATAGGTCATTTCTTCTTCGGAAATTTGCTCAAAGTCTGCCGTACTATAAGGCAATTTACTTCGATACTTAAAACCAGGACGCGACCTGCCTCGACCGCTGACGAATACCCAAAGATGACCTTGGGGATCAATCGATAAACTTGGATCATCATGTGGATCATCAACGCCCATTTTGTCGTACACGATCCGAGGCTTTGATACCTGTTTTGTATTATGGTCAAAGCTGCCGATCATACAGAGTAAATGGTGCTTGTTCTTGTGAGTGGTTCCACCGTAGACGAAGAAGGTTTTATTCACCGCTGCTGCGTAGATGGCCAGTGGTTTGTGCTTGGCAGTATAGGTACCTAGTCCGCCAGAGTATTTATCGCCATAGTCAAAAAACTGGCCCAAGGTGAACCAGATGCCTTTGTAACCGTCTATTTGTTGATTGGTAAGAGAAGGAGGGGCTTGATCTTGAGCGGTAGCGAATTGGAAGGTACAGGTACACATCAAGACTAGGCCCAATATACACCTGATCCCTACTAGGCAGGATAAATTCTTCATAAGTTGGTTTTCAATTTTACCCCAACTTATGAAATAGCTGCAAGAAATCCGCTATCACTCCAATTAAGAATTAGCATTTTTTGTGAAACGCCTGGTGATAAGCTATAGAATGGATACGCTTGTAGAAGGCTAGATTAATTAGGGGATTGACCGAATGCCAAGCGATAGCCAGTATTATCCTTTACGACAAACTCCTCCATCCCATACTCCGTCCGATTAAGAGGCTCGGCAAAGGAAACCGACTTAGCTTGAAAAGTGGCATACAAGTTTTTGATATCTTCGCAGAAAATATAAAGGCTATTGGTAGGCGGCAATGCTACGGAAGATTCTTGTGCACTAAGGTTAATGGTGATACCATCTCTTTTGAGCACGGCATAATCCAAGGGAGTACCCCAACTAGCGTAAAGGGAGAACCCCAATTGGTCAGTATAAAAAGAGGTGCTTTCCTCGATATCATTAACGGGTAAAATAACAGCAAAGTGAGAAAGTTCGGACATTTCTTTTTTTGCTACAAAAGATACGTCATTCTACCTACAAAAGCCAGTTTCACTTCTTCCAACTGTCGTTGGTACTACTTATATTCAACCATTCCCAACTGGTATAAGCTTTACCGCGGCCCCTCCACCTTTTTTCAACAATAATCCAAGCGTCTCCGAATTAGAAATCGTTCTTTCCATTACCCGATAATCCTCGGCATGCCGATTGGCGTTGATTCCATCAGCGAAGATGGTAGCATTATACAGCCCCTCTTCCAGAAAGGATAAATCCAGCGACAAGCTACGTTCTGTCCAATCCGTTAGCGCCCCGATATACCAATCACGGCCTTTGCGGCGAGCTATCGCAACATATTCACCGATACGCCCTTGCAAGGCAATGGTTTCGTCCCAACTTACCGGTACTTCCGACAGGAAAGCGAGTATATCGGGATACGGCAAATAAGCGGTCGGCGCATCACAAAGCATTTGCATCGGGCTATAATACACCACATACATTCCCAACTGATGGCAACGCGTTCCATGACTCATGGGGCTGCTGCCGTCCATAAAGAATTTACCTTGGGTAGAATTTCGCATGGAGCCGGGCGTATAGTCCATCGGCCCCGCCAACATACGGGTGAAAACGAGATCTACATTGTGTCCTGGGTTTTCATCTTTGTCAAACTTATTGTATTCATTCCCCCTCACGCCTTCATAATTGATCACATTAGGATAGGTACGATGTAGGCCAGTAGGTTTGCTGCAACCGTGAATATTGACCAATATTTTCCGCTTGGCGCCTTCTCTCGCCAGATTTTCATAAAAATTGATAGCGATCTGGTCATCCCGATCAATAAAATCCACTTTCACCCCAGCCACGCCCCACTCCTCAAATAGGTCCATAGCCGACTGCATTTGTCGATCGAGAGTATGCCATACACACCACAAGACAATCCCAATATTTCGTTCTTTAGCATATTGGATCAAATGGGGAACATCCACTGTCGGTTTGGGCAATAACAAATCAAATACATCCGACCAGCCCTCGTCCATGATCACATATTCCAAATTGTACTTAGCGGCAAAGTCGATATAGTATTCATAAGTCTTATTATTTACCCCCGTTTCAAAATCTACACCCGTGAGATTCCAATCATTGAACCAATCCCAAGCCACTTTCCCGGGTTTCACCCAATCTGATTCCACCACTGCAGGTCTCGACAATTTATACACCATATCATTATCCGCCAATCCTTTATCCTCCGCAGCTATCACCAAGGCGCGCCAAGGAAAATCTCGCTTTCCAGTCGTCTTGGCCAAGTAATCCGCCCGCTCTGTTACTCGAAGGTTAAATTGACACAAACCGCCCGGTTCCCATTGGGTAGGAAAGGCCGGAAATAGCGCAGACAGGATAAATCGATTGTTGTTACCTATCCGTTCGATATACATGCCAGGGTAGTCAAACAAGTCTGCCTCTACGATTGCCAACTTATGCTGTGGCGCATCTACCACTAAAGGAAGACTGATGAATTCCTCCTCAATCACTTCACTAATCTTATACTTGGTATACAGTTTCTCATAGGAAGTTTGGAAATCCCCTACCACGTGTGCAACCAAGGGATAATCTTCCAAAAATCGATAGGCTACTTCTTCTGCGGTAACGGTAATCTGTCCTTCTATATTGGTCCTAAACCGATAAGCCACTCCATCATTATATACCCGGAAGATAATCGAGTAGTCGCCTGCCATTTCGAGGGTCAACTCATTGTAATGATTCTCGACCGCACTTCTGATACCCCAGACTGTTTCGATGGTTTCATTCACCGTTTCCCTCAATTGTTGCTGTATTTTAGGATGATGTCCAAGAATCTGGCCATTTGCCAAGCTGAGACTCAGCGGAGAATACCACAGCACTTGCTGGCCTTGAAAATCGACTGCATAATAGATCTTGTCCGTTACTTTAATGTGTAGTTGTATTTCCTTATTGGGAGAAACTAGTTGCATAGATTTATAATTTGTCAGTAGAATAGAAGAACTTAATTTGTGAGGATTTTAATGAAGTGTGTCTGTAATACTTGCCAACCAGTTTTCAAGATAGTCAATCAGTTCGGTCTTGTTCGGGCTATGGCCAAGAGACACATAGGCACCAGAATTACCCATTCCACAAATTAGACAGGCACTAGGCGATAAATTCAATTGGACACCTAGACAATAGCCTGCATTCAGGTTATCACCGGCACCGGTTTGAATCTTTGGGTCCATGACGACTCGCCCTGCTTGTTCGACTGTTTGATCAGTCGAAACATAAACGGCGCAATCCAAGGGATGAATGACCAATTCATCGACTGAAAGTTTGGCAAAAATAGCTTGACCTATATCGATCAGTGTTTCCGGTTTGGATTGATCCGGATAGTAAATCTGGTATAAGAACAGGGCTTCATTTTCATTCACCCCCAAGGTAACCTTTCCGAAGGTCGAAAAGCTTCCCATTGTTTCCACGATAGCTATGATATCAGCCGGAGATTTGGCGGTCGGATCTGCGAGATCGAAGAAGAAATGTTGATTGCCTGTTGCTGTTTTCGGCACCAATTCAGTGCGAATTCCCTGTAAAAAATCATTCGCTAAGGGTAGATTACTCCAGTCGACTAGGGCTAACAATTGACTTTCGGCAAACAGTCTTTCCAAACGGGGAAGCCCCACTACCGACTTTACCTTTTCCCAGCCCAAATCCTCAAACGCTTTGACATCTGATAAAATCAGCTTTCCATCACCAAATTCAAGTGCAATCGTTTCAGCAGCCGGGCCTAAGCTTATCAATGTGGCAGAAAGGTCTTGAAAAACGGGATCGATCTCAGGCGCACCAAGGGTACCCACACAAGTGGTTTCAAAAGCTAGTCCGGCCAGCGCATTGGCCATGATGGGAGCATTCCCACCTAACTTGGTCGTCTCTGACACCAACTCCAATTGGGCGCTCTTACCAGCAGCAAAAGCAAGGCGATCTGCAAAATCAGCAATCGTGGGAAAGGGCTCTACTTTATCTTTGAGGCGCTTTTTAATTACCTTCTTGATTTGATCAATATAGCCATCGAAACCGACTAAGGCCTTGCCCAAGGTGTGGGGCTGTTGCAGCGCAGCTATTGCCTCTTTTAAAGCTTCCTTGAGCTCCATTAATACCCCTTTGTTTCACCGAAAGAAGAACCATCACCCGCCTTTCCGCCAAATCGTTCTGCTGCTGCATCTAACATGGCTGCCGTGGCCGTGGCTCCGACTCGAGTCACCCCAAGCGCTCTAACCTTCAATAGATCCTCTAAAGTTCGTACACCACCTGCGGCTTTTACCTGTACAGTTGGTGTACTATGTTTGCGCATTAATTTCAGATCGTGTTCTGTTGCGCCCTTGTAACCATATTTGCCATCGCTCCCTTTGACCATACCATAGCCAGTAGAAGTCTTTACAAAGCCAACTTTCAATTCACTACAGATTTCACACAAACGAATTTTATATTTATCTGCGGGCAAAAAATCATTTTCAAAAATAACTTTCAAAACGGCATCATGACTGTGCGTCATATCAGCTACTGCCTTGATTTCTTCTGTTACGTAACCCCAGTCCTCTCCCAGTACTTTTCCAACATTGACTACCATATCGATTTCTACCGCGCCGTCTTTACAAGCCTGCGCTGTCTCCGCCACCTTAATAGCGATCGTGCTGTTTCCTTGTGGAAAACCAATGACTGTACCCACCATTACATCCGATCCCTTTAACCATTCTACCGCCTGTGCTACTGCATAAGGCTTGATGCATACGGAAGCTGCATCATAAGCTTTCGCGAGTTCGCATCCTTCTTTTAAATCCTTTTCCGTCATCGTAGGGTGTAAAAGCGAATGATCAATCATTTTCGCTAATGCTTTAACCGTTATGTCCATGTTGTAAAGTATTTTTTTAGAACTGTTGCTTTATTAAACGCTCTGATAGATTTCAGAAGTTTTCTCCGTCATGTCATAGGAAACTTCTGAAGTCTAGCCAAGCTACATTCTATCCTATTAGAAAATTATTCTCCATCCATTATCCTCACCCAACGCTCCTCCTGGTGGCTCTTGAGAATTGCTTCGCAAAGCAACACCTCCTTATGCCCTTGTGCAAAAGTAGGATACAAAGCATCTTCCGCTGGAGTGCCCGCTCGAATTGCATCATAAAAAGAACGAAAACACTGCTTAAAAGTATCGGGAAATCCCTCATTATGGCCTCCTGGATAATTAGCAAAATGCCGAATATTGGGATCTAGTAAACTGGGATCCTTCGTCATCACTTCATTGGCTCGACCCCGATGACCAATCCAAAGCGCATTCGGGTTTTCGCTATCCCAGGCTAGGGCCTTCTTCGAACCAGCAATCTCATAGCGAAGGCTATTCTTCTTTCCTGCCGTCACCTGCGACACCCATAATTGCCCTTTCCCGCCGTCTTTAAATCGGAACAGAATACCCCCACAATCTTCTGTACTAATATCGACCTCTTCCATTTGTTCGGGTGACAATTGTTCATCACTAAAAGTAGCCACTTCTCCCTTCGGGCGCTTCCGCACAGGGTAAACAGTCGACAAATCAGCCAAGACGGATTCCACTTCGAAACCCGTAATCGAAAAAACAAGATCCATCCAATGTGTACCAATATCAGCCACTGCTCTCAAAGCCCCGCCTTGTTCCACCAATACTCGCCAGTTGTAGTCTGTATCATACAGCAACCAATCCTGCACATAACTACCAGTTACGGCAAAAACGTGCCCGATATCCCCGCTACGCACCCGCTGATAGGCTTCCAAATTTAACGGATAGTACCTGATATTGTAACAAACACCAGCAGACAAACCGCTTTCTTTAGCGATACGCACCAACTCGCTCGTTTCGGCCGTATTCATCGCCAAAGGCTTTTCGCACATGACATGCTTTCCTGCCAGCAGCGCCTGCTTCGACATTTCATAATGCAGCACATTGGGCACCGCCAAGTGAACGGCATCGATATCTGGATCCGCTAAGATTTCATCATAGGTAGCGTAAGCTTTTTCCAGGCTATGAATGGCTTTCACTCGCTCCCCTTTCTCCAGCGAGCGCCCGAGCACTCCTTTGACATTTACGCCCAGGCGTTGAAGGGCTTCGATGTGCACAGGGCCAATAAAACCTGTGCCGGCTACGGCTACATTGAACTGACTATACATGTGAATGTGATTTTCCGATTTATAAGCAAAATACGAATAAGCCTTTGATCTTTAATACCGTGGAACATAAATAACTTTGCATGTTGAGCGTGTCTTTTGGC
>CAJXUM010000254.1 GCA_913060855.1 uncultured Lewinella sp.
TTGCTGCAAAATCTTAATTTCCATCCCTATACAACCCATTTCATAATAAAGTCTATTATAGAAGTTGCAATACCCTAAAAGTGGTTCATTGCGGCATTCAAAAGTAATTAGTTTTTATGGAATAAGGAAACTTGAGCCGAGGCTAATCGTCAGCTGATTTTCAATTCTTAAAGCTGGACAATTTCTACTTTTTTCAGTTATTCAAGCTTAACTTTATGCCAACTTAAACGTAGTAAGGCTTAACAATAACATTGGCCAATAATTTGTAAAAAGATGAGTGCAAAAACACCGTGGAGAATACTTAAATCAGTCGTTATTTTATTTATGCTAACGGGCTGTAGTAATGCTGGAGAAGAAGAAATGGATCAGCCGAAAAAAGTGGCCTATGAAGCAAAGGTCAAAGTGGACGATGTCACGCGTCAAATGATCCAAAAAGTGGAAACTGCCTATTCCAAAGTAGATCCTCAGAAAGCAACTTATGTCCTGAATAATAAAAAGGCCAAATTGCTACAGAAGAAGTTGGATGAAATGGAAGTCGGAGCCGATCGAAATCTTGTCTTGTATGACTTTGGCTCAGAATTACTGCGGGCAGGAAAAACCGATGAGGCCATAGATGTTTTCGAAAATTTCTACAATTTCTTTCGTGACAAAATGTTCCTGGATAAAGAAAAAACCCTGAATGAGTTTAAAACGCAGTTGGCGATTAGCTATTTGAGGAAAGCGGAGCAAGACAATTGTATTGCTAATCACAACAATGAATCCTGCATTATCCCCATCTCAGAGAAGGCCCAGCATATCAATAGAGAGGGCTCCACCAAGGCCATTGAATTACTAGAGGAATACCTGGAGGTCGCTCCATTTAATTATGAAATTCAGTATCTGCTCAACATCGCCTATATGACATTAGGCGGGTACCCCGATGAGGTTCCTGAAGAATTCCGTATCCCGGAAGCTTATTTTAATCAGGATAATTTTCCAAAATTTCAGGATGTAGCCATGGATTTAGGCGTCGATGTAAATGAGATGTCAGGCGGCATTTGTCTGGATGATTTTAATAATGATGGGTTCATCGATTTAATGGTATCCTCCTGGGGGTTCGAAGATCAGATCCGGTATTTCGAAAATGATACAAAGGGAGGTTTCATTGATAAGACTTCCTATACAGGGCTAGTGGGAGTCACCGGAGGTTTAAACCTCAAGCATGCTGATTTTAATAATGACGGCAATTTGGATTTTATCATCTTGAGAGGCGCCTGGTTAGATAAATATGGTGGAATACCCAACTCATTAATCATGAATAATGGCGATGGTACCTTTTCTGATGTGACCATGGAGTCCGGAATTTACTCCTTGCATCCTACTCAAACCGCCATATGGGCAGATTTTAATTTGGATGGATGGCTAGATATTTTCATCGCTAATGAATCTAATGCTAACGAAGAGAACAACTGTGAGCTTTTTCTCAACAATACAGATGGCACGTTCCGGGATGTAGCGCAAGAAGCTAATCTGCAGGAAATTGGCTTTTTTAAAGGGGTCGATGCAGGTGATCTTAACAATGATGGCTATCCGGATTTATACATTTCTAATTTTAACGGAAAAAACTTGCTGTACCTAAATAGCGGCGATGAAACAGGTTTATCTTTTGAGTTGGCGGGCGATGAGGCTGGAGTCTCTGAGCCCTTGGAGAGTTTTTCTACCTGGATATTTGACTATAATAATGACGGCTTTGAAGACATCTTCGTCTCAGGCTATTCCAATGCTGAAAAGTCACCGATAAACATGATGATGGCCAATATCAGAAATTCCTTGGATCCTCGCCTGGAAGAGCGTAGGCCTAAACTGTATAAGAATAATGGCGACGGTACATTTACTAACGTTTCACAGGACATGGGTTTACAGGAACCTGTTACTACGATGGGTTGTAACTTTGGAGATTTAGACAATGATGGCTTTCTTGATTTTTACCTGGCTACCGGTGATCCGAGTTTTATCTCCATCGTTCCCAATAAAATGTATCGAAACAAGGAAGGAATCACCTTTGAAGATGTCACCTATAGTGGTGGATTTGGGCATATTCAGAAAGGTCATGCGGTAGGATTTGGCGATTTGGACATGGACGGAGATCAAGATATTTATGCCGTCATGGGAGGGGCTTATGAAGGAGATATCTTTCAAAATATATTGTTTGAAAACCCTATTGGAAACGAGAATAGCTGGATCAATATCATCTTGGAGGGAAGTACAAGTAATCGATCAGCGATCGGTGCAAAGATTATAGCTACGATTGAAGAAGAAGGAAAAATTAGAAAAGTATATCATACCGTAGGTACTGGAGCTAGTTTTGGCGGAAATAGCTTACTGGCTGAAATTGGATTAGGTAAAGCTACTAAGATAGAATCCCTTGAAGTGATCTGGCCCAACAAAGCTAGATCATCATCCCTATTCAAATCAGTGGCAGTAAATGCAGTTATTAGCATCAAGGAAGGAGAAGATGAAATCAAACCCACAGCATTAGGCGCTTTATCCTTCACCAAGCAAGCTCACCAGCATCATTAGATTTGCTGAAGGTAATAGTCAAGTTCTTAAGTAAAAATTGGGTGTCCTTTCAGTAGTTTCTCCTGTAAAGTGTTCACAGCTGAAAATGTAACTACAATCAGCAAACCCGATATTGAAAAATCGGAAGCTGGAAGCCTGCCTGGCGTTTGCCAGAACAGACAGGTTGGAAAACTAGCCTAGCCCAACCGAGATTCCGACTTCCGGTTTCGGGCCCGTCTAGCACCCGATAGATTCGGCATTCGCCAGGCAGGCTTCCGCTTTCACATGAGCAACTGCTGACGCCCTTTGGTCCCAACCTCTATTTACAGCGATCCACAAAAAAAATCATCCCGAACTTTGACCGAGGTCAAAGTCCGGGATGATACATCTTAATTATCGGTTTAGAAAGTGGTTGCAATTAATACTCAACCAATTCTATATATTAACCTTCTCTTAGAAATTCGGTCCACCTGTATCCCACCAAAGCTTAGTTCCAATTTCATCTGGACCTCCAAGCTTAGCAGTAGCATCCGCTACTCCGTCTGCATTGTTATTACGCTCGCCATTTACAAAAGGCATGCGTCGTAGGAAGTCATCAGCAGGAATTACACCCCAATCGGCATTACTATCATTTTGATAGTTAAAAGGTAGTTTTGGATAACCAGTTCTACGGTGATCCACCCAAATTTCGATGGTATTGTGTAAAGCAGCCAACCATTTTTGCGTCATGATTTTCTCTAGCTTTACTTCTCTGTCCTCTGCTTCATCCCATTTTACAGGGACTTTGATTCTGCTCACAAAATCATTGACGTCGCCGTCTGCTTTCGTGTCATTGTAATCCATTGGGAGGAAAGAATCGTCTTGCTGAAGATAAGAATCAGGATTTCCTGCGCCCCATTCGTCAAAACTCTCTCTTACACCCGTTTCGTAGTGCTCCTGAGCAGATCCGGCACCTGCCCATCCACGTAGTGCTGCCTCAGCTAGGAGAAAATGAGTCTCACTAGATGTAAAGCATCTTCTGAATGGGTATCCGTTATTGTTGAATTGAGAATTGATCGTTGAGAAAGTAAGTCTGTCATCCTTCGCTACTAGTGCAGCTCCGTTTCTAACTCCTTTATAAGGGAAGTCTGGATGATCACTGTATACCGCAGCATCAGTCGCAGGGTCAAAATACTTAGTAACCCGAGGATCTTGGTAACCACCTAATACAGATTCCATGGTAGCACTCATACGAGTATCACCCCATCCGAAACAGATTCGAGCAGGTTTGAAGAATCCATCATAGTTTTTGATCATGAAATTGTCAGACGTAGAAGAAATCAATCCTCCAGCAGCAGCAATGGCTTTCTCACCCTGCGTCTTGGCCAAAGTAGGATTAACTTTAGAAATACGCATCGCCAATCTCAAGCGAATGCTATTGGCTAGCTTAATCCAAGCGCCAACATCGCCTCCATAGCTGTCATCAAAGTTAGCCATACCAGCAAATTCGAGGTTTTTGCTAAAGCCAGCTTCGATTTCATCCAATTCAGAGAACCATTTGTTGTAAAGATCTGCCTCACTATCATACAGGATGGTCTTATCACTAGATCCATAATTGGAATAGATGATAGGTCCGTGATAGGCGGATAATCTCGTTGCAGCCAACACTCTGATTAAAGATGCCCAAGCCACAAATACTTCATTATTCTCCTCTTCTGCAATCTGCAATACTTGTCTTACAGGCGCAAAAATTCGCCCGTAAACACGATTCCAATAGGTATTCCATCGGATGTAGTAAGTCGTGTTGTTAACACCTCCTACAAACGGAGTTGGTGTACCCAAGTGACGAACGAAAGATTCATGAGCCAAGTTGTGCTCAATCTGATCTCCAAAGATATTGTTGAGCATCGTTGGGAAAAAGGCTCCTACGTGATTGTTGTCCTGTCTCAACGACTCATCCGAAATTTGATACGGATTTTTGTTTAGCTCAGCGAAGTCCTCTGTACACCCGACGAATATCAAGAGGACGAGTAAATATTTAAGTTTATGTAAATTTTTCATATTTCTAAAGCTTAAAAATTAGCATTAATGTTGAATCCGATCGTCCTGGTAGCAGGCGTGTTGAAGTTATCTAGCGATGCGGAGTTTCTACTTGTATTCATCGCCAATTCTGGATCAAATGGCGCTTCTAAGTGAAGGAAGAACAAGTTTTGTCCAACCAATGAGAAAGTGATCGGCACTTTATCACCGAATAAGTTAGTCTGGTAAGAAATGGCCAATTGAGTCAATCGTACATTCGTTCTGTCATAAATGTAAGGCTCGCCAATACCATTTCTGTCTCCAATTGCTCTAAACCAAGTTTCTGGATCAACTGTAGTCACTGCGGTTCCATCCTTTGATGCATTAACTGAAACACCACCAGCATCTCTAGCATCTGCTGTTCTTTGAGAAACACCAGCACCATCAAGCATAGATTCTGTTTGACTGAAAGCAACACCACCGAATTTTCCGTTGATCTGGAAATTCATAGAGAATTTACCAAAGTTGAAATCGTTATTCCAACCCAAACTCCAATCAGGATTTAGGTTACCGGCAAATTCCTGGGTAGCTGTCTTTAAAGGTCGGTCATTATTGGGATCCAACATGATTCGTCCTTGAGCATCTCTCTGGAACTTAGAAACATATACATCTCCAATAGATCCACCTGTTTCGAATCTAGATCCATAACCTTCAGATGCTCCTGTATTAATAGCAGCTAGGTCAGGGTGCATTTCAACCACCTCATTCTGATTAGACCAGAAGTTGAAAGTACTTTTCCACAAGAAGTTCTTAGTATAAATAGGTGTTACATCCACAACCAACTCAACTCCACTGTTAACAATCTTACCGGCATTTACGAAATATCGAGTAAATCCTGATCCAGAAGGCGCAGGCAAGGAAATAAATTGATCCGTACTCTCCGTATTATAATAAGTAAAGTCAATACCAAATCGATCATCAAAAAATCGGATATTGGCTCCGTACTCACTACTCGTGATAATTTCCGGTTGTAGATTATCAAAAGGCTGTGTTGTATTCCGGCTAACTGCTCCTGCAGCATTGATGCTGTTCTGAGGATTCACTCTATTGAAAGGTACTTCGTTACCTACTCTAGCATTTGAGTAACGTACTTTCGCAAAAGTAATGTATCCAGGCAAATCTACCATCTTACTTAGAATCGCAGTTGCTCCTAATGAAGGATAGAAATAAGACTCATTTCCAGTACCCGCTAAAGAAGAAGCCCAGTCATTTCTACCAGAAAGGTCAATATAGAGCATTTCCTTGTAACCTAATGTAGCATTGGCAAATACAGCCTGCTTCACTAATCTGTTGTTCAATGTAGATTGAACTTGTACGTTGGGAGGTAAGTTCTGGAAATAAAATTCATTGGGGTACAACAAACCATTATTAGCATTACCTACAACTCTAGTTCCCATACCGAAAACAGTCTTCTGGTAACTACCTCCACCGACAAAGCCAAGGCTTATGTCACCAAAATTGTCATTGTATTTTAGAAGGGCATCCGTGTAACTAAGTTCATCGGTGAAATTGTAATAATTCCAGCTACCATTTGGGTGAACATTAGTTGTGTTTCCTCCACTGGTGAATCTCTGCTCCTGTGTTTTAGAGGCAAAATCAAAATTCCCTCTGGCAGATACACTCAACTTTTCGCTGAATTTATAATCCAAATTAAGGCTTCCAATCATCCGCTTAGTATCATTAGTACTAGGCTGCTCATTGATCAACCAATAAGGATTAGACTGGTGGTGGTCAATTACAAACCAGTTTTGTCCAACTACGTTTCTATTCGGATCAGTTACAGAGTAGTTGTCTCGGAAAGAGCCAAAATCTCTGTCTCTTGGGAAGAAATAAAGTCCAGTCAATGGATTCAAATAGTATCCAGCTGCAGGGCGGTTCTTCGTTCTTTCATTAGTCAAAATAACATTCGAGCCGATTGTCAATTTATCATTAAGCAACTTAGTAGACTGCTTGAATGTAATATTTTGCCGACCGTAAGTATTATTTGGTGTAATACCTTCTGCGCGTACATTACCAAAAGAGAAGTAGGCTTTTGTTCTAGCACTTCCACCACTAATGGAAAGAGAGTTCATCTGATTGAATCCAGTTTGGAAAAAATCATCAACAAAACTATCATCGTAGTTTCCAGGAGTACTAGACCAGCTTTCCTTGGTACCACCTTCACTACCGTACTTATATTGTAGATCAGGTTTTAGCAAGACGTTTTCGAAAGTAATACCGCTACTAACACTTACTTTAGCTGGGCCTTCCTCTCCTTGCTTGGTAGTAATCAATACTACCCCATTGGCACCTTGGCTACCATAAAGTGCAGCTGCGTTGGAGCCTTTCAATACAGTGATGCTCTCGATGTCGTCTGGATTAAGCTGTGACATTCCGTCTCCAGCATCAAATCCACCCCACATACCGGGTTGTCCACCTCTGTTATTCGCCATGGGTATACCATCAATCACGAATAAAGGATCACTACTACCATTTAATGATTTATCACCACGCAATACAACTCTTGTAGAACCACCTGGTCCTGATGCACTTTTCTTAATTTCAACACCGGCAGCTCTACCGGATAAACTATTAAGAAAGTTGATATCGCGAGCTTGTAAGAGCTCTGTCCCGTCAACCGTTTGCTGAGCAAAGGTCAATGAACTTTGTTCCCTTTCAATACCCAGTGCTGTCACCACCACTTCGTCGAAAGCAAGACCTTCAAGAAGGCTGACGTCAATGGCAGTTCTGCCAGCAACAGCTACTTCCTGAGCAGTGAAACCAGTATATGAGAATACAAGAACGGCATCTGAACCACTGACAGCGAGGGAATAATTTCCATCGATATCAGAAACTGTGCCATTGGTGGTCCCCTTTTCAAGGATATTTACGCCAATAAGCGTTTCTCCATCCTCATCGGAGACGGTTCCCGTTATAGTTTGGGACCACAAATTCCCTGCTGCAAATAAGCAGAGAATAGTCGAAAGTAAAATAGGTTTTAGCATAAGTCAAATTTTAATGAGTATAAAATGTGTGCGTGCACATTTATCGCGAAATAAAAAATGCAGCAGTATTACGTCTGTCTCTTATACACATCTGACGCTGCCGACGAAGAGGATAGTGTAGA
>CAJXUM010000255.1 GCA_913060855.1 uncultured Lewinella sp.
ACACTATCCTCTTCGTCGGCAGCGTCAGATGTGTATAAGAGACAGGGTGTAGCAACCGGTCAGTATCCTTATGCTCGCTCAGTGACATTTGGTGTAAATGCAACTTTCTAGCGAAAGTTAACAGAAGGCTTCTGAAGTCTAAGTTATCCGCATTTTTTTTGAAAAAAATCAATCGAAAGACAATGAAAAATATAGTTTATATAAAACCACTTTTGGTGCTCTTTCTCCTCTGTTTCAGCTTTAGTAGCTGCGAAGATTTTCTAGAGGAGGATTTTAGATCCGGTATTACCACGGATAATTTTTTTAACAATGACGGCGAAGCCCTTCTAGCTGTAAATGGACTTTACCTCCTCCTACATAGTAACAATACCTATACCATTCGTGGGCTGGACAACTTCACTCAAAATGGAACCGATGAAAATGGTCCCAGTAGAAATGTCAACGGGAACATCTACAATTACAATGTGGCAGAAGGAGTCAGTGACGGAAACGGAACATGGGGTACGCTCTATGAATTGGTGCGTAATTCCAATCTATTCTTAAGTTCGCTGGATGGGAATGCGAAAATCAGCCCTGCCCTAAACGATCGAATTGTTGGAGAAATACTATTCTTACGGGCTTTGGCTTATTATCACTTGACCAATATTTGGGGAGATGTACCTTACTTTAGGGAGTTGCTCTCTATAGAAGAACTATCCGTTATTGTCAGAAGTGATAAGGTGAAGATCAAAGCAGACATGAAAGATGATTTGGCAAGGGCTTATTCTTTACTTCCCGATGCTTATACTGGTTCAGATTTAGGAAGGCCTACCAAGTGGGCAGCAGCCATGCTCAAAGCCAAATTCCACCTTTTAGACGAAGAGTGGGCGCAAGTGAAAACACTTTGTGATGATATCATTGATAATTCGCCGCATCGTCTATTAGATGATTTTGCCGCTGTTTTTGACCAGTCTGATCCGGCCAATCAATACAATGACGAGCAGATTTGGGTCGTCGACTTTACCTCAAATGCGGTCAGTGGCAATTTCCAAAGTAAGCGGACAGATGATTACAATCCACGGATTAGAGACGAACCCGCTAACCGTAATGCTAGGCCTGGTGGTCCTGGCACACCTACGAATGTTCAGCTTTTTCAAGCAGTGATGAAAGAACGCAATGAAGATATGACTGGCTATGGATGGTCTGTTCCTCTACCTGACTTTGCACTCGAAGAAAATTGGGAAGAAGGGGATCTAAGGTATGATGCTACTATTGTAACCGAACATCTCGGTTTTCAGCTTACACACCCCTACTTTAGAAAAAACTGGAATTTGGATCAAGTCAATTCCTTGAGAGGGAATCATCCAGAAAACTATGTCGTCTTTAGATTGGCAGATACTTATCTAATGGCTGCAGAGGCCGAGAACAATATGAATGGCCCTGACGCAGCTTATGCTTACGTCAATGCCGTACGCGAACGCGCCTTCGAACCGGACAAGCCATGGAGCGGCATGAGCCAAGAGTCTTTCAATCTGGGCATAAGAGATCAGCGCAAGTATGAACTCTGTACCGAAGGACATCGCAAAATGGACCTGGTTAGATGGGGCATACTAGTGGAGACCGTGAAGGCTACGACTCATAGGTCCTGGAACAACCCAGCCGCCAATATCCAGCCTTATCATATCCATTGGCCTATTCCTTTGAATGAGATACAGCTTAACCCGAACCTATTGACTTCCGATCCGACTAATAATGGGTATCGGTAAGGGCCGAGGGGAGTTGCAGGTGGAAAACACCTGCAACGGCCAGCCGGGGGCTTAGCCCTAGCTCGACTTCAGAAGTTTTCGTTGGCCATGGCCGAGGGAAACTTCTGAAGTCTAATACCAGAGGCGCCACACCAACAGCCGATGTTGCGTGTTCTCCACCAACATCACCCCCGGAAAGCCTAGATTCGAGGGGAGTTACAGGTGGGAAACACCTGCAACGGCTTTGTCTAATACCATGAATTCGCCATTTCATCATCTTACCACCTTTCATGAAAAAGCTACATCAACTGTTTGTTGTCCTGGGAATGCTTTGCCTATGTGCCGCCTGCAACAACCCTAGTCCGGAAGCCGCCAATACCGAGTCAAAGCAAGCAAGTTTGGCAGACCGTCCCAATATCATTTACATCCTAGCAGATGATTTAGGCTATGGCGATTTGAGTTGTTATGGGCAAAAGAAATTCAACACCCCTAATATTGACCGGCTTGCGCAATCAGGTATGCGCTTCACGCAGCACTACTCGGGAAGCACCGTATGTGCCCCTTCCCGCTCCGCCCTGATGACGGGCATGCATACCGGTCATACCTTCATTCGCGGCAATAAAGAAGTACAACCAGAAGGGCAACATCCTATTCCAGATGAGACCTTCATCCTCCCCGAAATGCTCAAACAAAAAGGCTATACCACAGGCGCTTTTGGCAAGTGGGGCCTCGGCTATCCCGGCTCAGAAGGAGATCCGATGAATCAGGGCTTTGATCGTTTCTTCGGCTACAATTGTCAGCGACTGGGGCATCACTATTATCCTTATCATTTGTGGGACAACCGGGATTCCGTCAGCCTTTCGGCGAATAGCGGGCAACAAAAAGGCACCTATGCTCCCACGCTCATCCATAAGGAGACCTTGGACTTCATCGAGGCCAATAAAGCGACTCCCTTCTTCCTATATGTGGCCTCCATTATTCCCCATGCGGAACTAGTAGCTCCTGATCATGTCATGGAGAAACACCGCGGTAAATTCCTTCCTGAACTGGAATACAAAGGAACAGACGAGGGGCCAAATTATCGGCTCGGCCCTTATGAATCACAAAAGGAATCGCATGCCGCCTTTGTGGCCATGGTAGAAATATTGGATCAGCAAGTTGGAGAAATTATGGATAAAGTGGAGGCCCTCGGTATCGCCGACAATACCCTTATTATCTTTACTTCCGACAACGGCCCGCACACCGAAGGCGGGGCGGACCCACTGTACTTCGACAGCAACGGCCCGCTTAAAGGCACCAAAAGAGACCTTTACGAAGGTGGCATTCGCGTCCCTATGATCGCCAAGTGGCCCGCCAAAATAAAGGCCAACTCCACTTCCGATCACATCTCCGCTTTTTGGGACATATTCCCTACCCTGGCCGAAATAACAGACACCCAAGAACCCGCACAACTAGATGGTATTTCCTTTTTACCGACCCTTAGCGGAGAGAGACAGCCCGCACATGAGTATCTCTATTGGGAATTTCATGAAAAAGGCGGACGCCAAGCCATTAGAAAGGGAGATTGGAAAGCCGTCAAATACAATGTCCTGAAACAACCCGATCTCCCCATGGAATTATATGATCTGACAAAAGACATAGGGGAAGCGGATAATGTAGCGACACAACATCCTGAGGTTGTCCAAGAGATAAAAGTCCTTTTCGATCAAGCTAGAACCCATTCCGATATTTTCACTTTTGGACAGGCGGGTTATTTGCAAGGAGAGGGGGAGAGGTGAGAATGTGAAGTGGTGAAGTGGTGCCTCTTTCACGACTTCACATTCTCACCACTTCACCCTTTCATCACTTCACTTCTTCATTTCTTCACCCTTTCACCTCTCCCAAAATTCATTCATGAAAATCTTATATCCGCTGTGTTACCTCATCCTCAGCATGCTGTTCAGCTGCGAGGCACCCAACAATACTTTCACCGTCGCCCCCCAACCTACTCCTCCCATCGATGCCACGATATCTGTCTATCCCGATGACATCAAGCAAACCCTCGAATTTGGTGGAGATGGGAAATTAACGATCAAAGATTGGGCAGAACAGGCCCTAGAAGAAACCAGTAGCAAACTATACCAGGAGATGGACCTGAGCCTGGTCCGCATTCCGATTTTCACCCGTATCCCGATTGAAGACCCTATTTATGACCTAACAGCAGCCGTTGTCAAGGCCATTCAAGCGCATCGGCCCGATGTCCAAGTTTTTGCAAGTGTGGCCAATGGGGATGGTTATGACAACAATAATTTGCATCGCGAAAAGAAATTTCCTGATGACTGGATCGGTTGCTGCCCGGAGAATGTGTATCAATTGGATTTGGTGCAATACGCCAGCTACCTCGACGCTTTTATGTTGCGAATGAAAGCCTTGGATGTTCCGATTCATTACCTCGGGCCATTCAATGAGGATAAGGCATTTGCCAAAGAATATGAGGCTATCTATACCCAAATGCAGGAACTGGGCGAAACCCAAAGGATTGGCCTGGAAAGATACCATTTAGTCGCAGCCGTCGACGACCAAGCTGCCGTAGAAACACAAGCAGACATCATCGGCTCCCATTACTTTGATGATGGAGAGCGGGCAAAAGGCGCCGGACTTTGGCAACAATTGGTTAGCGAAGCCAAACACCCCGTCTGGTTTACCGAATCAACGCGATTTAAAATTCCGGATGGTTTGGATAATTTAGTGAACGGACTGGGTCATATTTTCCCTGCTATCAATGCGGGAGTAGAAACGGTCATCTTCTATCAGGTGATTCCTCGATTTATCAAGGCCGATGGAGAGATCTTACCCATTAAATACACGGGCTTTCAATCCTTTGTCAATAGCTTTAGCGGTGCGCGGGTGATTCGTACCACTAGCTCGGATACAAACATCAGTGTGGTAGCGAATAGAATAGCCGATACGGTTCATTTACACCTACTGAATCATACTGCGCAAGAAAAACGATTGGAGATTAATTTACCGGAAAACGATCGGAGTGCACAAGAAGCCACGGTCTTGACTTGGGATAACAATAACATTGCAAAAGCCACCACACTTCCACTCCCTGCCCAGCAAAACACCTCGCTTAAACTCCCCGCGCAATCTTATCTTCAGTTGACTTTTAAAATAAAATAGGCAGCTGAATAGACTTTATCTCATCGACTTTTTTAATTGCTGTCGAACCCTTTCCAGGTTTTTCAGCTGTCTCTTTTTATTCAACCTTTTTATCCTTTTGGTGGCTCTATACCTCCCAGGTACGATTGGCTGAGGTTTACTGCGCCAATATTTTCCAATCCTTCAATTTCATCTCGGTATTTAGCCTCAACATCGAGATTGGTCAGCGCCTTGATGGCTTCTTTTGCGACTACTTCAATGTCTGTTCTAGCCACTTCCAAAAGTATAGGAATGACGGATCTTTCTCTTAACCAATTCAAGATAGAAGCGAGAGAACAGAGGACAGAGGGCTAGATACATCGCTAATGCGGTGGTCGATGGTCCATAGCCAACTGAATAGCCAGTACCGAATTTCTTTAACACCTTCATCAACAACTCACTTAGTACCAGTTGTACCTGACTGGCAAGGCGATAACTTGACAACGTCCTATCTAATCTGGATGCTCACTCTTATTTTGGAAACAAGTGACACCGTTTCAAGCCCGCCTTTCAAAGAACAACAAGTAATAGCCAAGATAAGAAAAAAATACCTCGATTGCCCCTACAAAAAGAGTTTCATCCCCTCATGAGAAGCGATAAAACCCAAGTTTTCATAAAAGCGGAGCGCCTCGGGGCGTTTTTTATCGGTTGTGAGTTGTAATACATGTGCGCCTCTCTCCGTGGCTCGGTCAATGGCCCAGCGAAAGAACTGCTGTCCCAGGCCTAAGCCACGTTGGTCGGCTCGAATGCGTACAGCCTCGATCTGGGCGCGCACGCCACCCTGATAGGTCAGGTAAGGAATAAAGGACAATTGTAGCGTACCAATGATCTCCGAGGCCATCTCTACGACCATCAGCTCCTGATTGGGGTCGCGATCGATAGCCTCAAAGGCCTGGTAATAGCTATTGGGTAATGGATCTTCAAATTGTTCCCGCAAAGCGCCTAGCTTGTCATCCGCTAGCATTTGCACGATGAAGAATACATCTCTTTTTTCCGCCGGACGGAAAACAAGCGCATCGGCCATAGACTATACATTGCGGAACCAATCCTGGAAATAGTCCCCTACTACAGGAACGGGTGTGGTTTGCTCCTGGACAGCACCGACCAGGGCGATGACCCACAGTACGAAAGCAGCCAAACTAAGTACCATACTAGTCATCGTACTGAGCATAAAAAAGAAAAACATCGTACGAATCAGCCAAGCCAACATACTGAGGGCAAAAATGCCAAGGGCTTGACGTACATGGAAGGAGACGTATTCGGAGCCACGATCCTTGTTGCCTACGACCGAGATGATCAGGCCAATCGGAGTGATATAGCTGATGATACCGAGTAATTTGTCATCTATGCTTGCAAATGGATTATCTGACATGTTTATATTATTTTATGTGGTTATGTATGCCGATGCAGGTGCCTGTCTAGTAACCAGATAGATTTTCCACCTACATCAAATCTGCAACTTGTAACTAAATGTACAGTCTACAGCAATAATACGCAATAATCATCGCCTAATAATCTATTTATTTCGACAGAAGTCTACTCCTTTATTCGGCTAACCTTCTAACCTTGGACAAAATCGGAAGTACAAAATCGGAAGTCGGAAAAGGTACGCCCCAGAATGCTTGGAAACCTTCCGATTTCCGAATTCGCACCTGTCTGTTCTGGCGAATGCCAGGCAGGTTTCCACCTTCACATGCTGCCTTGTCCAGCCTTAGAATGGTAGCCCTTATTCATGATGGAGGGCCTGAATGGGGTTTTCGAAAGCAGCCCTTGCCGATTGTAAGCTAGCAGTCAGCCAGGCAATGGCTAAGGCTAAGCCCCCCGCTAGAATAAAAGGCCCAAAGCCGATCTCGATGCGATAGACAAAATCAGACAACCATAGGTTCATCGTATAATAGGAGATCGGAATGGCCAAGCCAAAACCAATCAGCACGAGCCAGGAAAACTCCTTGGATAGCATCATCACCAGGCTACCCACCGATGCGCCAAAGACCTTACGGATACCGATCTCCTTGCGCCGCTGCTCCGCCGTAAAGGAAGACAAGCCAAAGATGCCCAAACTAGCAATGAATATAGCTATAAACGTGAAAGCAATAAACAGCGTAAAATAGCGCTCTTCTCCTTGGTACAGTTGATCGATCCGATCATCCAAGAAGGTATAGTCAAATGCTTCTTCTGAGCCGTATTGCACCCATTTGTCTTTGATAAAATCGATGGTGGCAGGCGTATTGCTGCTATTGATCCGTAGGGTCATCCAATTGAGCCAGCCTTTAGAGATATAATACACGACGGGCTCTATCTTATTGTGTAGTGATTCCATGTTGAAATCCTGGACTACACCAACGATCTTTCCGGTACGGGTGGCCCAACTCCCATTGTCAAACTCGCTGGTCTCAAACCATTTCCCGATGGGATCATCCTGCCAACCGATCATCTTTACCGCGGCTTCATTTAAGATAAAAGCTTCGGTATCATCGCTCCCGTAATCGGTGGAGAAATTTCGGCCCGCCAGGAAGTCGGCCTCCAAAGTCTCCATGAAATCGATATCGACTGTCACTATTTTTATACTCGTCCGATCTTGCGGATTGGGCTCGTAGTTTTCGGCCTTGAAGCCCAGGTTGCTACTTAATCGATTGGTGAGCCGTTTATTGGAAGCAGTGATATTGGTAATATTGGGATTTTGCTCGAGTTGCGTTTTGAGGGTTTCGTACCTGTCTCTTATACACATCTCCGAGCCCACGAGACCGAGGCTGATCT
>CAJXUM010000256.1 GCA_913060855.1 uncultured Lewinella sp.
TCTACACTATCCTCTTCGTCGGCAGCGTCAGATGTGTATAAGAGACAGACTCAAGGCTATTAAGCAAGCGGGAATGAATAGTCAAGGTGGAGAGGACTTGATGGTTTTAGCGCGTAAAATTGAGCTGCAATTAAAGGAAATGGAATTGGTTCTACAAGGTGATTTGACTCGCTCGCGTCGCGCTGAATTCGTCCAGGCGGGCCTGATGGGGCGCTTAGGAAGAGCGATGAGAGCCCAATCCAGTTCCTCCGGCCCTACGCAGACCCATATGGATAACTATGAAATAGCCCGACAGACTTTTGTGGGATTACATACCAGTTTGAAAGCCCTAGTTGATGGAGACCTGCAGCGCTTGCAGCAGCTATTATCAGAACGCAATGTACCTTGGACAAGCGGCCAAGGACTTCCAGCTTGGAAAGGAGAATAGATACGATCTTATTTCTCTTTCGCTCCGATCGACCGCAAATAGTCAGCCACCCAACGATTGCCACTTCCTATAGCGACGGTAAGAGGTGTTTGGTTTTGATAATATTTACGGCTATTAATGTCTGCTCCTTTTTCGATTAGTAATTGGACAGCAGCGATGTATTGCTCGGGCTCTTCCGCTCCGCAACTCGATCCTCCATAAGCAGCTGCATGAAGGACGTTGGGGCCGTTCGGGTCAGCGCCATTCGTGATTAATAAACGGATCGCTTCGAGCTCGGCATTATTAGCGGCCCAAGATAAGGGCGTGGCATACCAATTCGCATTGGCGGCATTGACATCTGCGCCGTAGTCGATTAGGAGTTGCATGAGTTGGACCTTGCCATCATTGGCTGCATAATGAAGTGCCGTACTACCTTTTATGAAGGGCTTACCTTGTTCATCCGGGCCGGGCCAGGATTCCTTGGCGAGTTCGGGATGGGCGGTAAGGATCGCGATGGCTTCTTCTTCTCTATCCTCGTCGTATTTGGTGTCCAGCAATCGGTAAAAGGGAGTTGTGGTATCTAATTTCATAGGCTAAGTGGATGGTTATAAGCCTAAAGTAAGGAATATTTGGGAATGGGGGACTAGGGTTTAAACTTCAGAAGTTTCCTTGGCTATGTCCGGGAAAACTTCTGAAGTTTTGCTCCTGAATATTCTCCACCCAAATCATAATAACTATTTACAATCCAGCCATTTCCTGGTCCCAGATAGTAAAACAAGCCAAAAGTTTGAGCCGTGAAATGAAAATCGGGTTGGTAGCGCGCTAGGTAATCTTGAGCCGCCTCCAAGTCCTCCTCCTGAAAACCAGCGATGCTCGCATGAAACTTGATATTCTCCCCTTCAAAAGCATGCGGCGCTTCACCAAATGCTACTTTGACTTCCTGCAAAATATGATGATGCAAATCACGCAGGACCTCATTTTCTACCACATCCAAAAAGAGGACTTGTTGGCCAAAAGATTGGAAGCCCTTGAGTTGTAGCTCAAACGGAGGCGTGCGCTTGGCGAGTGCCCCGAGGAATTCGATATGGGGTTCGATCGCTGTAACCTCAAACGGAGACTTAATGGTAATATGTGGGGCTTGCCGAGCCAATCCTATACCTACCTCCTGGTGTAATTCCAATTGGATTTTCCGGATAAAATTGTGGGCCTCCTTATTGAGCATGAGGGCGTAACCGATTTTCATATTTTGTCCTATTAAAATATTGGGGAATGGCTAGTTACTCGCCGATGCTGCTGTTTCCCACCAGCATCAACCCCTAGGTCCTGGCATCCCGGGTTGTGGGGCTCCTTTTTCACTCCTCGGCCCAATAAATTGGACCGCTACTCATCTTCCGACTCCTCTAACTTCCCAATCTCCCGATTACCACTCCCTTTCTCGAGTCCTTTATGTAGGTCTCCCAATTCCGCCCGGGCTTTGGCCGCTACCTCTTCTAATTCCTTTACAATATCTGGATATAACTCAATCACATTGTACTCTTCGCCGGGATCCCTCATCAGGTTATATAATTCCAGGGAATCAACCGTGGTCTGGATCCGTTTGCCACCCTTGCCATCATTACCAGGCAAGTTATGATAAGAAGCAAAACGATGAGGAAATACCAATTTAAAATTGCCTTTTCGTACGGCATTGAGATGATTTTTACCAAAAAAGTAATAGAGATCTTTCCTGGGTTTGCTAGCAAAATCGCCCTTCCACAGCGTCTGTAGGCTGACCCCATCAATGGTTTTTTCAGGTAGCGGAGCTGCTACAATTTCAGCGATGGTTGGGAAGATATCAATATTGCAGGATAGCTCATTGCAGATACTACCACTAGGGGTTTGGCCTGGCCATCTTATAATCATCGGAACCCTTTGACCGCCTTCCCAACTCGTCGTCTTGCCTTCGCGCAAGCCTCCCGATGAACCTGCATGATTGCCATAATTTAGCCAAGGACCATTATCAGTTGTGAAAATGAAAATCGTATTCTCAGTCAGTCCTTCTTCTTCCAAGGTTTTCATCACTTCGCCGACTGACCAGTCGAGTTCCATCATGACATCCCCATACATGCCTTGTTCACTTTTGCCTTTAAACTTGTCGGAAACACCCAAGGGAACATGCGGCATCGTATGTGGTAGATACAAGAAAAAGGGCTGCTTACTATTGCGTTTAATGAAGTCGACTGCTTTCTCGGTGTAAAGTGTACTGAGTTTGTCTTGTCCGGCAAAGGAGTTGATTTCTTCGATGGTTTCATTGCCTTCTACCAAGGGTAGCGACGGGTAATCTCCCCGTCCCACTCCCGGCTCAGCCCGTGTGCCATCGAGTTGGATCGGCCACATATCATTAGAATAAGGAACGCCGACATACTCATCAAACCCATGCTGTAAGGGGAGGAATTTTTTATGATGCCCCAGGTGCCATTTGCCATAAATAGCAGTAGCGTACCCCTGCTCCTTTAGCAATTCTGCCAGGGTCGTTTCTTCTGGGTTTAATCCGGTGTCGTGGTGAGGGAAAAGGGCCCCTGATATGCCGATTCGGTTAGGGTAACATCCCGTCAATAGGCCAGCTCGGGAGGCACTACAAACAGGCTGGGCGGAATAATGATGGGTAAATCGCATGCCTTGACTGGCCAATTTATCGAGATGCGGTGTGGTGAAGCCAGCAGCACCATAGCTGCCAATATCTCCGTAACCTTGATCGTCGGTGAAAATGAGCACGATATTTGGCTGACTAGTATCCCCACTTTGTTCTTTTTCGCTACTTGTGCAGGCAAATGGGAGTAGGAGGAATAGGAGAAGGAAGTGCTTCAATGTTAAGGTATGGTTCATTCGTTTTGGTTTGTCGATGCTAAAGAGGAATCGCAGACTAGACTTCAGCAATTTCCTTAGTCCTGTCAGGGAAAACTGCTGAAGTCTAACTAGAGCGGAATAGATTAAAAGTCAGTATTGGCTGTTTCCAAGGTCAACGGCTTAATCCAGATATTCCGATACAGCACATCATGCCCCTCGGCTTGGAGCTTGATACCACCAGGCCGATCGGTAATCCCATTTCCCTCATCATTTCCACCATCAAGGCCCGAATTCTCCCCACCCCAAACCTTATTGATCATTTGGTCCGTGTGCGCCTTTTGCCCATTGAAATATACCGTGGCACGAGGTTTTTCCGTCAATGCACCATTTTCAAAACGCGCGGCTCGAAAAACCACATCATAGGCATTCCATTTGCCGATGCCATTGTAGAGGTGATAGGGTGATTCCGTCTCATTGATCAGAGCCGCCATGCCATGTTTGGTGGTGTCGCCATCCAGCACCTGAATCTCATAACGATTCTGTAGATAGACACCGCTATTTCCTCCCGCTTTAGCGATATTAAATTCTACATGCAATCTAAAGTCAGTGAATTTTTCCTTGGTCACGATATCTGCTGCCCCATATTTGCCGCCCGCTCCATCCGGATCATTACTGCTCACGACGGTGCCTCCATCTACAGGATCATTCTGCATGGGCCATTTGATGGGTAAACTCGCTGCTAGTCGAGGCCCTTCCCAATATGTCCACTTCTCGTCTAGCATTTCGCGACTACCATCGAAGAGTAACTGTGCGCCTTCGGGTACCGTTGCGCCGACTCCAGTGGTTATTTTTTCAATGGTAGTTTCGGTTGATGTATCTGCCGTATCCTCCTCATTGGTCGCAGATGAATTGGAATTACAGTGGGAAAAGAAAAATAGGACCGCTAAACAGCCTATCATTTTTAGGAATGTGTGCATAACCCAAGTTTAAGTGGTTTTCGATTGGAATGATACTAAAACTATACATTTAATTCCATTCCAGCAAAAGTCTTTTTGGATTAGCGCATTCCTATGTCAGCCTTTTCATGTAGTAGGTTACTTCTCCTGCTCCGCCAACAGCAACACATCATTATCTGATACCGGGATCGTCTGTAAATAAGCCCAAACAGCAGCGATTTCGCTCTCTGAATAAGCCCCGTAATTGGGCATGATCGGGTTTAATTCGGTGCCATTGGGATGTTGACGATATTTGACAGCTTTGATGAAAGTGGCTTCATCCCATTTGCCAATCCCTTTTTCGGGATGCATCGTGATATTGGGTGAAAGTAGGCTACCTTTTCCGGCTATTGCTACGGTATTCCCACCTGCAAAGTAGCCTGGTGATTTTTGGGGTTCTACAACATTGTACGTTTCAAAGGAAGCCGAATGACAGTTGGCACACTCCATCAAATCGGTAGCGAGATATTTGCCGTAAGCTACTCTATCATTGGTGTCGGGAAAGGGGATCGGGGCCTCGGGTAAGCTCAGCGGGCGGAATACTAGGCGAGAAAGCGCCTTCCCGACGAAGCCCAATTTAGGAGCGGGTTGTTCTTTGGCAGAGGCCTGTACTTTGGGAGAACTAGATCGTAGGTAGGCAATGATGCTATACACGTCTTCATCTGCCATATGTGGCATTTTAGCCATCATAGGCATAACCAATTTCCCGTTTTTTTTGATGCCTGTTCGTAGTAGGTGTACTAATTCTCCATCAGTATAGGTACCGATTCCTGCTGCTGTATCCTGGGTGATGTTGGGACCGTAAATAATCGCAAAGGCGGGATCATCTACTAAAAGACGACCGTCCAATTGGCCGTTTTTCCCTTGATGACAATAAGAACAGGTGGCGCTAATGATCTTTGCACCACGGGCAATCCGACTAGAATTGAGCTGGACCTGTAAGTCAGGTGCGTTTACTGCATAAGAGGGAGTGTCTGCGACTTGATTGTACAGTGCGGCTAAAGCGAGTAGTAAAACGATCAGACCGGTCCCAATTCCTACGATTTTCAATGCTTTTTTCATTCTTTTTGATTTTGTAGTGGTTCGAAAATACTAGTGGTACAAAATTGTGGGAACGAACTGTTTGGCACTACTCAATTTGTAGCTATTGCTTACACATTTGGCGCATTAGCATACCTAAGTACGACCAAGCCCGTTCCCAGGAGGAATACATGAAAATGAGAGACAAATTTTCGGAAATGAGTGCTATTACACAGGATAGAGATAATTCTCTTCTATCGCATTCAACATTACGGACTATAACTATAGCCACTGCGAATAATAGGCAATAGTACAAGTGTAGTAGTGGAAAAATAGCTCTTTCGAAAATCGGAGAAATCTAAGTTTTGGCTAAAATGGAGGAGGATAGCCAATAAAAAAGTACTTTTTATCACTTGGGTTTGAGGAAACCCTGCCAAAAGTACTACCTTAAAGATACGATTATCTAGGAAAATGTCAATGATGAAAAAACCTGAAATGAAAAATAAATGGCCCTATCTATTGCTTTTGAGTATTTTAATGGTTGTCAATACCGCTTGTGAAACCGAAGAGGAAAAGACGGTAAGACCGAATGTCATTCTTATTATGGCCGATGATTTGGGCTATGAAACGATTAATGCCAATGGTGGAACTTCTTATCAAACACCCGCTATCGACCAAATGGCCGTGGACGGTGTGCGGTTTGAGCATTGCTATGCCCAACCCCTTTGCACCCCTAGTCGAGTCAAGATCATGACGGGTATTTATAATGTGCGAAACTATGTTCGATTTGGCTTATTGGATACGACTCAAACCACCTTTGGTCATTTGTTTCAAGAGGCGGGGTATGCGACTTGTGTGGTGGGTAAATGGCAACTTGGTAAAGAGGCTATGAGTCCTAGAAAGGCCGGCTTTGCGGAACACTGTCTTTGGCAAGTAACCCAAGGTCGAGTAGACACCACAGGTAGAGATACTAGGTTTTCGGCCCCCGTCTTGGAAACCAATGGTGAACTCAAAGCCTATGGAAAGACGGCATTTGGCCCTCGTATCGTGGCGGATTACGGCATGGATTTTATGGAACGATCCGTGAAGGCAGAACAACCTTTTCTATTGTACTATCCCATGATTCTGACCCATTGCCCCTTCAGCCCTACCCCCGACTCTCCAGAATGGGCCGTAGATGATACCACCGTGATGAAATATAAAGGCCAGGCGCATTACTTTGAAGATATGGTGGCTTATACCGATCGGATTATTGGTGAAATCAATGCCAAGTTAGAAGCCCTAGGAATCAAGGATAATACTTTGGTGATATTTACGGGAGATAATGGGACGGATGTGCCGATCGTATCGATGTTTAATGGCCGAGAAGTAGCAGGGGCAAAAGGAAAGTCAATTGATGGCGGTACTAGAGTTCCCTTGGTGGTGCAATGGCCCGATCAAATACCTAGTGCTAGGGTAAGTCAAGACCTGGTAGACTTTAGTGATATGTTGCCCACCATCTGTGAAGCAGCAAATATTTCCGTTCCGACCTCCTTGGATATCGATGGGCGCAGTTTTCTGCCACAGTTGCAGGGAAAAGCAGGAGAACCACGCCAATGGGTATACAATTGGTACGCCCGAAGTGGTAAGGCAGAGGAAGCAAGCGTTTTTGCCCGCAATCAGCGCTATAAATTATATGATGCAGGCCTTTTTTATGAGGTGCCAAACGACTATATGGAAGAACGTCCTTTGTCAATCGAGCAATTGACACCGGAAATTCGAGCAGTCCATGATACGCTGAAACAGGTGTTGGATCATTACCGGAAACGACGTTTGGAGAATGTAGCTGTAAGCCTAGATTAATTCGCTTTTAAGATTACCAAAACACCATTTATCCATCAGGGATAATGAAAAGTAAATGATAGATGAAGTAAGCTTATTTTTATCCTAAGTCTATCTTCAATAACTGGAAATCCTTAACTTTCGATATGCAAAGAAGAAAATTCATTAAATCGACGGCTCTTGGGAGCATGGCACTCAGTCTGGGTTTCATGAACGAGTCTGCCAAATCGCACATCCTGACCCTTAGCTTCGATGATGGCTTCAAAAAATCCTTTTATCGCGCCGCTGAAATCCATGAAAACTATGGACTGAAAGCCTGTTTGAATGTCATTGCTAGCGGTCATTTGCGAAGCTATAAGGCGGTTGATAAATGGATTCGCCCTGAGCTGCTCGGTAATTTTGAGGATTGGAATGCACTCAAAGCAAGGGGCCATGAAATTATGCCGCATACCTGGAAGCACCTCAACTTGACCAAAATTCCACTAAAGAAAGCAAAGAAAAACATTGATAAATGCCTCGATTACTTTGAAAAACACCTGTCTCTTATACACATCTCCGAGCCCACGAGACCGAGGCTGATCT
>CAJXUM010000257.1 GCA_913060855.1 uncultured Lewinella sp.
AGATCAGCCTCGGTCTCGTGGGCTCGGAGATGTGTATAAGAGACAGTGCCTACACTGGCCCGCTTTACCGCCAAGGCATCATTGACACCATCGCCGGTCATGGCTACGCTATAGTTCTTTTCCAGTATTTCTAAAAGCCGTAGTTTGTCGAAAGGTGTGGTGCGAGCAAAAATATTGACGCCTGCCGCTAAGTGCCCTTTTAATTCATCATCGGAAAGGCTCATCATTTGTGCCCCCGTGATGACGGATCCTTGGTGTTTGATGGCCAAGGTATCGGCAATGGCCTTGGCGGTAACAGGATTGTCGCCTGTGATCATGATCACTCGGATGCCCGCCGTATAGCAATCTGCTATCGCTTGTTTGGCTTCCGGACGAGGCGGATCGATCATGGCTTGTAAGCCTATCCATATTAAATCGCTTTCTATCTCTTCGGAAGTGATGGCTGTTGTTTTGTAAGCAAAGCCCATTACACGTAGGGCCCTGGAGGCAAAAGCGATATTTTGCTGTAGTATATTCTCTCTCGTGGCTTTCAGCAGGGGTTGGACTTCCCCATCTTGTAGTATCCACTTACATTTTTGTATCAATACCTCTGGCGCGCCTTTACTGTAAACCAGCTTTTGTTCCCTATCCTTTTCTAATACCACAGACATCATCTTTCGCTCGGAATTGAAAGGGATTTCATCGGTTTTAGAGGGAGATACGGATTGGGCATCTTGGAAGAAGGTTAAAGCGAGTTTATAAATGGCTAATTCGGTTTGTTCGCCGCTGTGGAAAACAGCGCCATCGACAGCACTAACATGCTTGATATTGTTGCAATACCACCCGCATAGCATTAACTGTTCTAGCGTTTTGTCGGGAGACCCCGATGATATATCCCTGATTTCTTTTTCCTGACCGTCATAATAGAGTGTGGTGACCGTCATCTCATTCTTTGTCAGGGTCCCGGTTTTGTCGGTACAAATGAGGTCGACAGCACCAATTGATTCCGCGATAGACAGCCGGCGAATCAAGGCCTTTTTTCGGGCCATGATCCCTGCCCCGATGGCTAAGCCTAGCACAACTACAGCAGGTAACCCTTCCGGCACCGCCGCTACGGCTAAAGAGATAGCGGTCATGATCCCTTCATATAAACCGTATTTGAAATAGCCGATGACACCAATCACGCTTGCAATAAGCAAGGTGAGTAAGGAGAGGGATTTACCCAACTGTGCCAGTTCTTTTTCGAAAGATGTCTTTTCTTTTGGAATGGCTTGTAGTTCATGGGCAATTTGGCCCATCTGGGTTTGCATCCCTGTTTTTTGCACCCAAACTTTCGCATGTCCGGAGGTCACATGGGTATTGCCATATACTTCTTCAGTAGCTTGCTTTTTGATGGTTTTTGATTCTCCACTAAGTATGGATTCATCTACTTCTAAGCGAAAGCTTTCAAGTAGGCTTCCCCCTGCTGCTATAATATCCCCAGCTTGGATCAGCATGAGATCGCCGGGTACGACCTCGGTAGCGGGTACTTCCGTCTCTTTCCCATCCCTGACAACATGGGCTTTCGGGTTGGTCATTTCTTGCAGGGCTTCTATGGTTTTTTCGGCTCGATAATCTTGTAAAAAACCAAATAGGCCCGATAGGGTAACAATAAGTAGAATGAGGAAGGCATCCGCCAGGTGAGAGGCTTGTCCCGGTAGATACCCAATCACTAGCGAGAGAATGGCTGCCGCAATAAGAATGAGAATTAAGGGAGAAGTAAATTGATGGAGCAAGAGCAAAAAAGGCTTGACTTCCGCTTTTCCACTTATTTCATTTCTCCCATACTGTTTCAACCTTAGCTGGGCTTCGGCAGTGCTTAGCCCCTCCGTTGTTACCGGAAAATGGGTCATTATTGTATTCAGTTTTTAGGCATGGCCGGGATCTGATCGTAAAACGACTCCTTGCTTTTTATTTTCTGCCAGATTGATGTTTTCAATACCTTGCCACAAGGCATCTGCATTGAAGGAAATACTATCGATACCTTTGGTAACTAAAAACTGGGCAAAATCGGGAGAGTCGCTAGGACCCTGGCCGCATAAGCCGACCTTGATATGATGTGATTTAGCTACCTCGATGGTTTGGGAAATCAGTTGCTTAATCGCTGGGTTGTTTTCATCAAATAGGGAATGAATGAGCGAGTTGTCCCTATCCAGACCCAGTGTCAATTGGGTCAAATCATTGGAACCAATGGAAAAGCCATCAAAGATTTTGGCAAATTCAGGGGCCAATATGACATTGCTCGGTATTTCAATCATCGTGTAAATCTCCAATTCGTTTTCTCCTTGTTTCAATCCACAATCGGCCATCAGATCAATAACTTTTCGCCCTTCTTCTGGTGTGCGGCAAAAGGGAATCATGAGTTTCACATTGGTTAGCCCCATCTCATCCCTGACTACCCTCATGGCTTCACATTCCAAGCGGAAACCGGCTTCATATTTTTTGTGGTAATACCTTGATGCGCCTCTAAACCCTAGCATCGGGTTTTCTTCCTTGGGCTCGAAGGCTTGTCCGCCCAGCAGATTGGCATATTCATTCGATTTGAAATCACTCATTCGGACGATGACATCTCTCGGATGGAAAGCTGCTGCAATGGTGGCAACGGCTTGCGATAACTTAGTTACAAAATAGGCTGGTTTGGAGGGATAATGACGAGTAAGCTGCTCAATTTCTTTCTTCGCCTCTTCCCCTTCTACTTGATCAAAATCAATCAGGGCCATGGGGTGCGTTTTTATCGTATTAGAAATGATAAATTCTAAACGCATCAAACCAATACCATCTGTCGGCAGCATGGATTGCTGAAAGGCTTTTTCAGGATCGCCCAAAATTAACATGACTTCTGTTTTGGGCATCTGCAGTTGATCTTGTGCAATCTGCTGTTCCTTCCAAGCTAGGATGCCATCGTAAACAAATCCCGTTTTGCCTTCAGCGGCAGATACGGTTACTTCCTGGCCATCTTTTATTTTTTGAGTACCATCACCGGTACCTACTACTGCGACTGCCCCTTGCTCCCGCGCTACAATGGCGGCATGACTGGTTCGCCCTCCCCTATTGGTGACGATAGCTGCGGCTTTTTTTAGAATCGGATCCCAATCTGGGTCCGTAATGTCTGTTACCAAGATTTCTCCAACTTGCAATTTGTAAGCGTCTTTCGGGGAATCCAGGATTCTAGCTTTGCCGGCTGCTATTTTATGACCCAGACCACTGCCAGTAGCGAGCACCTTGCCCTTTTTCTGTAGTTGATAGGTTTTGAATACGGGACTAGTTTGGATCGTATGGACCGTTTCTGGTCGAGCTTGTACAATGTAGAGTTTTCCATTTAGCCCGTCTTTTGCCCATTCTATGTCCATGGGCCGCTGGTAATGTTCTTCTATGATTAAGGACCACCGAGCCAAGGTCTCTATCTCTTGATCTTCTAGCACAAATTGCTCTCGCTTGCTGTCTGGCGTTTTAGTATTTAGGGTACTCTCTGTAGCTGAAACCTGGTCATTGTAGACCAATGTTTCCTGTTTACCCCCTAATTTTTTGGAGATGATACTTTTCTGACCGGCGATCAGCGAGGGTTTGAAAACGATAAACTCGTCGGGCTCAATCCGGCCTTTCACTACGTTTTCGCCCAACCCCCAAGCCCCATCCAAGACGATCACTTCTCGACATCCACTTTCTGGCTCTAAGGTAAATCCTACCCCTGCACAAGCTAAATCGGAACGCACCATTTGCTGAACGCCTATAGACAGGGCTACCTCCATGTGCTTAAAGTGATGCACTACTCGATATTGGATAGCGCGATCGGTAAAGAGCGATTCATAGCATTTCAGGCAAGTGGCTAAAAGGGCTTCTTCGCCTTGAATGTTGAGATAACTTTCTTGTTGACCCGCAAAACTCGCTTCAGGTAGGTCTTCAGCCGTAGCGCTACTCCGCACCGCTACGCTATAATCACCCCCCATTCGTTCTTGTAACTGTTGATAGGCGGCAATGATTTGTATTTCTTGTTGATAAGGTAAGTTTCCTTGTCTAATGGCTGCACGGGCTGCGGCACCTACAGTGGAGAGGTTAGAGAAATGAATCGTATCTAGGGGCTCCAAAATTTGAGCGAGAATATTACTTAGCCCATTTTCTTTCAGGAAAGCCCAGTAAGCGCTTGCTGTGATCGCAAATCCATCTGGAATACTAATGCCTTTAGGAGTCAATTTTTGAAACATCTCCCCTAAGGAAGCATTCTTCCCCCCTACCCTACCGATATCCTGTATTGTGATGTCTTTGAAGCTAGTTATGAAAGTATCCATTTGATAAGTTTTTGTACCGAAACTATTTGGTATTCATCCTTGGTTAGAAAGGACGTGCATTGCTTAAGTGTTTATAGTCAAACACTATATAGCTATAGCACTAAAATTACCTATAATTGGGCCCCAAATTGCTGATATTGTTCAGTACTAGCTTTGATCTTTATCAAGGTCACCCAAAAGACACGGATTAATCGAAATAGTCATTTTGAACATCGCCTTATTTTTGTTATATTGCATTACCAACAATGCTATTATTGATTATAATACTGCATCAATTTGAACTCAATATTCTTCTGACCCATCTGCCTCATTTTTTTCAATTAATTGACCATAGCTAAGCTTAATTTCAAGCACTATGAAAAGAATTTTGATTATCGAAGACAATACTGATATTCGAGAGAATTTGGAAGAGTATCTTATGCTTTGCCATTTTGAGGTAATCATCGCCCAGGATGGAGAGGAGGGCTTAGTGAAAATACAGGAAGACCTTCCTCATCTTATTCTTTGTGATATAGCTATGCCTAAGATGGATGGATTTCAGGTGCTCCAACAGATTAGATCTGATGATAGAACAGTTGATATTCCATTTGTCTTTATCACTTCAAGTGCCCAGAAAAAAGACATGGAGAAAGGAATGTCTGTGGGGGCAAATGCTTATCTAACTAAGCCTTTTCAAATGCAGGAGCTAACGAACGTGATCAATCAATTTGTGAAAGAGAAGGTTACTCAATAGGTTAAAATCAGGTGAAGTTGATAAATGAAAAATCTACATGTGAAGCTGTTTTCTCAGCAGCTACCTTGGGAATTATTGTCGTAGATCAAGCTGGAGAAATATTGCAGGTTAATCCTTATGCTGCGCGATTATTTGGCTATACGCCCTCCGAACTCGTAGGCCAACTCATAGAAATTCTAGTTCCTACCACTGCGCATTCCGTTCATCTTACCCATCGCAAGAAGTATATGGCAAATCCACAGCCACGCTTAATGGGAGAAGGGCGCGAACTATTTGGCCTTCGTAAAGATGGCGCTGAGTTTTCGATTGAAATCAGTTTGAGCCACACTGAAATTGAGGGTCAGTCAGTGACCATTTCTTTTATTAGTGATGTTACTGAAAGAACGAAAAAGGCGCGGGATTTATTAGCACTCGAAACAGCGGTTGAAAAAGCTTCTACCCCTATTGCTTTTGCAGAACTAGACAATCGTATTAGCTATGTCAATCAGGCTTTTGTTGAAAAATGGGGCTATGATAGTCAAGCGGAATTGATAGGTCGTTTCCCCGGTGAATTTAGTGCCTCCATGGAAAAGGTGGATGAGATTATGGATAGGTTACATCAAGCGGGAAGCTGGGAGGGAGAGGATGTAGCCCGAAAGAAGGATGGGACGCTTTTTGCCACCTTCGTCAATACTAAACTGATTCGTGATAAGAAGGATAATCCGCTGCGAATCATGGCCACCTTTGTCGACATTTCTAATATTAAGGAAAAAGAAATAGCACTCCAAAAGGAAAAGAAATCCGCCCAGACTTATTTGGAAATGGCGGGGAGTATCATTGTGGTTATTAATAAGAACGAAGAGGTAACGCTCGTTAATAGACAAGGCATTGCTGCTTTAGGTTATCCCGAAGAAGAAATTATTGGTAAAAATTGGTTTGAACACTTTGTCCCCAAGCGAGATCGAGACCAACTTAGGCAAGTCTTTTATGGGATTATTCAGGAAAAATTAAGTCAACTTACGCATTATGAAAATGAGCTGGTAAATAAGGAAGGGGAACACAGGCTTATTCGCTGGTATAATCGGGTATTGAAAGACGAAAAGGGGCATCCTACTGCTACGATTAGTTCGGGAATGGATATCACGCAGACGCGAAGGATTGAAAAAGAGCTGGAAATCAGCAGAGCTCAACTTAAAGGGTATACCGAAGAGTTGGAGCAGGAGGTATTGAGACAAACACAAAAATTAGCTATTAATCAAGCGAAATTAAAGCAAGCTAATAAGCTCGCCAAAATTGGGTATTGGGAGATGGACTTGCAAAGTGATCCCCAGATTTATTGGTCGGAGGAGTATTACGACTTGTATGAGGTGGATCAGCAGAAACCTAACGGTGATCGTCGATATTTTCTTCAGTTTGTGCATGAGGATGATCAGCATAAAGTGGTGTCGATCACTCGGAAAGCCATTACCGAAGGAAACGATATTAGTTTCGATTATGGGATTACGACGCCTACGAGAAAAGAGAAGCACTTGAGGGCTGAATTACATTGTCAGAAAGGTGCCAATGGGCAAGTCGAAAAAGTCTTTACGGTAGTCCAAGATGTTACCGATCAGAAAAATGCTGAACGACAGTTGGAACAGGCCCTTAAAAAGGAACGAGATGTGGGTTTGCTAAAGTCCCGATTTGTATCTATGGCTTCACATGAATTCAGGACCCCGCTTACGTCGATATTGGCCTCTGCGGGTTTAATTGATATGTATCGCGAACGTGGGCAGCTGGATAAACAGATCAAGCATGTCGAACGCATTAAATCTTCAGTGGATAATCTCACCTCTATCTTAAACGACTTTCTGTCCTTAGAAAAGCTTGAATCGGGGAAAATCAATCTCAAAACGATGCCAGTGGATTTCCTTAGCTTCATCTCTGAGCTAAGAGAGGAAGTTAGTTTAATGAGAAAGAATCAAATAATAGAGCATCGGCATGAGGGAGGCAATATGGTTAACATTGACCCCCACTTAGTCAAAAATATTTTGCTCAATTTACTATCCAACGCCATCAAATATTCTCCAGAAAATGAAGCAGTGCAACTGATTACAGAAAAAAAGGACGGGAGGCTAAAAATCCAGGTAGTGGATCACGGGATAGGAATCCCTGCGGAAGAGCAGGAGGAGCTATTTAGTCGTTTTTTCAGGGCTTCTAATGCTACTACTATTCAAGGAACAGGCCTTGGCTTGACGATCGTCAAACGTTATGTGGATTTAATGAATGGATCGATTTCCTTCATTAGCAGGGAAAATCAGGGGACTACCTTCGAAGTTGAAATACCACAATAATTCACATAGGGTCTCTTAGCCTATTGTCCGAAGGACTAGAAAGGATGTAAGTCGTATTTGTAGCTAGCCATTTCTCATGTGAAGTCGGAATCTCGGTTGGGCTGGGCTAGTTTTCCACTTTCTCTTTCCGATTTCCGCTTTTTCAATCTCGTTTTGCTCATTTTAGTTACGTTTTCAATCGTAAACACTTTACATGAGAAACTGCTAATTTGTAGCTAGTATTGGTGTCGGATATTGGGAATCAGGCTGTCTCTTATACACATCTCCGAGCCCACGAGACCGAGGCTGATCTCG
>CAJXUM010000258.1 GCA_913060855.1 uncultured Lewinella sp.
GATCAGCCTCGGTCTCGTGGGCTCGGAGATGTGTATAAGAGACAGGTTTTGCTACCTCCGAAGTCACGACCTTGAGCCGACCTACTTTTATCAAGCATGATGTGATTCATTACTGTGTACCGAATATAGCTTCTCGTGTTTCTCGTACTGCTTCGATTGCGGTGAGCAACATTATGACTCCTATTTTGTTAAAGGCTAATAGTACTGTTGACATAGAACACCTTTTCTTTACAAATTTGGGTCTTCGTCACGGTATTTATACCTATAAGGGATGTTTGACCAACGAATACCTTGGCAGGAGATTTGCTATAAAATCTACTGACTTAGACCTACTAATCACTTCTAACCTCTAATTGAGGAAATCCTTTTTCAACATAAACGAAACCCCTTAATTGCTATTTTGCAACCCATTTTCCTACATGATTTTAGGAAAGTGTAAATCATTTTTAATGATCGTTCAAGAAAGAAAACCAAAAAAGAAACTCTCAAAAGATATTATCAATATCATTCGTACAACACAGCGAAATAATATTGAGCTGACGCACATTGCGGATAATAAAGCGAATGTGCTACTGAGTTTAAATGCCTTAATGGTCACCTTTTTACTACCGCTGGTAGTGGCCAATTCTACTGTGATACTGGAAAAGATGCTGTATGTTCCATTGGGTACCTTATCACTTACCTGCTTTGTTACCATCTACATTTGTACCATTGTACTGAAGCCTTCCAACTTGAAGAATTTTCGGGACAATGATAACCAGGAAGGACAATTTAGTCCCTTCTTTTTTGGTAATTATTATAAGATGAAGCCGCAGGAGTTTTTCGATTACATCAAAGATACGGCGACTAAACCCGATAATATTCGCGGACACTTAGCGGAAGATTTGTTCTATATCGGTCGTCGCCTTGCTTTTAAGATGAATTATATCAGATGGGCGTTCAATATCTTTATTGTTGGGCTATTCCTCAGTCTACTGTCTACGACAATGGTTCTTTGGGTGTTGTAAACAAAAAAGGGGCGACCATGAGGCCACCCCTTCTAATATACAGGTTAATTTATCTAGCGCAATTGTCTCCAACTACTTGCTGTTAAAATTTGGTGATACGTTTTGTATCTACGCCTATGGCCCGTTCAATTTGGACAATGAAGTGGCCTGGATTCAAGTGCGAAATATTGACGCCTAGGCTGAGGCTTCCGTTTTCCAATACTTGTCGATGCCGTAATTTGCCATTTAGGTCATAAATACGAATCTCTCCATTGCTAGTCGTGGGTTGTTCCAACCGAATATTGATAAAATCTTGGGCTAAACTTGGAAATACGTTGACACCACGTCCTTTTCCTTTAAATACCACGCTAACTATATCTGAAAAGGTCGTTGTGCCATCGAAGTCCACCTGTCGTAGACGGTAGTAATTTAATCCTTGATAAGGTTGTCTATCCCAAAGCTCGTAAGATTGTGGGATAAAGGTGGTTCCCGCTCCCTTAACGACGCCCACTTCTTCAAAATCTTTCCCGTCTACACTGCGCTCGATGGCCATATAATCGTTATTGATCTCGGTCAATGTTTGCCAAGAAAGCAGTACTTGCTGATCCATTGATTTCGCACCGAAGGATAGTAATTCGATGGGTAGCGGAACGAAAGCCTGCGTACTATTCAAGCCGCCTCTAGAAGCATCTGTTTCACTTACCCATTCAAAATCACCTGGACAACCGCCGCTACCTTTGAGTTGCATGGTCTTATTTGGGTTGCTAAAAGGGTGCTCCAGTACATTGGTTTTATATCCATTGCTAGCGGTTCGAAAGGTCTGATCGGCTACCAAGCCATTGGCTACTCCGTCGATCGCTTCCAGCGGTCGTGCAACACTAAGAAATTGTACAACTGTTTCGGTTACTTTATTGTAAATCGCCCAACCCGTGAGATGACCAATTCCGGGGATCGGTACCCATACTGCACCCATACCATTTTGTTGATCCTCAATTTTACCCGAGAGAGGAATGATTTTTCGTACAGTTGCCTTTTTAGTAACATTTAATACTTCTTCGTAAACGTGTACTTCATAAGCTTCCAAGTTAACCCCTGCCGCTCCTGCTATTTCAATGCCTTCATCAATTCCAATTTCCTCGCTAGCACCGCTGACATAGGTATAGTATTCAATTTCATTAACAAATAGATTGTCACCACCGGCCAAGTCACTGCAACCCTGTGCAGGCTGGGTACTTATCCGTTTGGCCTCTACCCAAGCATTTCCCTTTCGTACGAAGAAGGTGAAATGATAGAGGTTGTTATTTTGCATGTCTGTAGTGGAAAAGCGGGAGGATGAGCCAAGAAATACTGGGTATTCTTCGGTTCCAAAGTCTGAACCACCATCTCCTTGTCCAAATTCAGGGTCAATGGTGTACTGACTACCCGTTCCGGTTGGAAAACCAGTGATAGGGCTATAACCCGCTACAACCAAGATCTGATCGTAACAATATGGCACATCCCACATGAAGCTGATCTTACTATCGGTACCACTATGTATTAGGTTCCGTACAAAGTTGGGATTGCTACATAAGGTCACTTCATCCTCGGTGAGGAATCCCTGTTGCTTATAACAAGTTCCGTTATATTCAAATACGGCCAGGTGATAATTAGCTCCTTCTGATAATCCTGTCACCGTAAAGCTAGAAGTGTTCATTCCTGCAGCTCCATCCTGCGCATACACCACAAATTCACCTGGAGAACGTTGATCACCGCTACCGAAGTGGAGGTCACCATTGTAAACAATTCCATGGCAAGGGGCGCTAGCACTACTAACAGGGCTACCTTCGCGCATAACTACCACGCGGCCGCTTCCACTGCCATGTTCTAGATCGAAGGTCAGACTGTTTTCTGTAATGTTGGTAGCGATCAGCGTACCGTTGGTGTTAGGCGGCGCACATGCCGTTCTCTTTTCTCCTTTGATAATTAGGCTATTGCTACTCAATGCCCATTCTCCGGCGTCAGACTCGGCTCGATAGCCGTACCATCGAAAGCAAAGTTGACTGCCATTGCATATTGCAATATCCAAATTAGAAAGGGTGTGTTTCCGTTCTTCGGTATTATCAGGTAAGACTTGTCCAAGTAGCTGATTACTCGTGGTAAAGCCATCAGTTGACCAACGTACTTCGAAAGCACCAATACCTTCTTCGGTGCGCGATTCGGAGAATTCTAGTTGGTTAACCTCTAAGGTGATACCAGGGTCAGGGGTAATACAAACTTCGTAGTAATCTACGGAGCCTGCTTCGGTGTCAGTAGGCCAATATTGCGTTCTAACACCTAATGAAGAATAGGTCGTCGGGCTAATACCATTGCCACGCTGAAAATCAGTTGCTTGCACATTTGCGATGGTATTGGGACTGGCTTGATCATCGGAGTTGAGTGCCCACTCAGCAAGCACGTCTAGTTGACCAAATACGGGGATAGTGAAGAGGAGTGCAGCCAGTAGGCTAGCACATTTGTTAGTCATCATAGTATGTCTATTAATAATTTGACAAAGAACTGAAGGGAACTTATTTCTCCCTGTCCCTCCAGTTGTTTTTACTGGGATTTTAAATAACTGGCGATTCATACAGATAGCAATTGGATAATATAATTTGATGTAGGTTATTCAAATCGATACACTGTATACAAAGTAAGATCAGCTGCTATGCAGTTTTACATAGCAAGCTAGTCTGTTACTTTGTGTACAGGTCTGAATACCAGCTCAAATTGCCTCAGTTATTTTGACTGAGAGGAATAGGCAATCTGCATTTCACACCTTTGGTGTAATAATGTTTTGTCTGTTAGGTGCAAGACAGCTCCAGCAGTGCTTTGCACTTTTCAAAAGGGTGGTTGATGGATGAGTTGAGCGTCCCTGATTATAAAGGGGGGAGGGATTTTATAATCATAGATAGTGTTTCACTTAACAAATATAAGTTTTTCCACCCTAAGATGCATTTCTTTGACGACCTAAATTTGAGGGTATTTATTCTATCAATTTTAGTTTAATGTATAGGAGGCTGATTTTAAAATAAAAGCAACTGATTACCTTGAAATTAAGTTGTTAAATAATTATTATGCATATAACTATTTTAATCTATATGACGTGGATTAGTGTAGGAAGTCACGCTGAAAGGTTGAAATACCGGAAGATGAATAGCGGAAAAAGGAAGTGTGTACGGTGTAAATGGGCTACGTATTGGTGTTATCCAACAAAATACAAGACCTATTCGTGGATGCCAGAATTGAATATCTGAACCATAAAAAGGGCATAAAACATCAATAAAACCAGTCCTTCCCAGCGAGTGATTTTCTTATTATTGGCCATGATGCCAAATAAGATCGTCATCGCAATCATCATTGGAAGGAAATAAGCTGTAACAGTCTCAGGAATAATTAAGGGACCGAAAAAGGAAGGAACGGCCATGACGATATAGGTATTGAAAATGTTGGAACCTAGCACATTTCCAACAGCTATTGATGTTTTGCCTTTACGAGCGGCATTAAGACTTACAATTACTTCGGGTAAAGAAGTACCCAGGGCCATTGCTGATAAGCCAATAACGGTAGATGATATACCCGCAATTTCTGATAGTTTCTTAATAGCTGTAATCGTATATTCGGCACTTAGCCAGACCAAGACACCACCTATCACCAATAGAATGTAGGCTTTTGCGGACGCCTTTTCACGATCCTCTTGCTTTTCACTCCGGTCACTATCGCCTTTAAAGGAATAAGCCAAGAAAATGACAATCCCGATAAGGAAAAGAATAGCTTCGAAGAGGGAAAAAGAACCATCAGCTAAGGTGAACCAGAGTAGGAAAGCTGAGCCCCAGAGATAGGGCATATCGATATGCCAGATGTTATATTCTAGCTCAATTTGCTTGACAATTACGGCCACTAATCCTAATACCAGCGCAATATTGGTAATGTTTGATCCTACTACATTGCTAATGACAAGTTCTGACTCTCCAGCCAAGACTGCTGCCACTGAGGCAGCCAGCTCAGGGAGGGAAGTCCCAAAGGCCACAATCGTAACCCCAATGATAAAAGGTGAGATTCCGAGAGAAAGGCCAATTTCTTCAGCTGAGTCAACAAACCAGTCCGATGCTTTCAACAACACCGTCAAGCTAACTACAAAAAGCCCTAAAAAAAGTAATACGTCCATATGCTTTCAGACCATTCCATTCGGAAAAAGTAACATCGGGCAAAAGTAAGACTTTTTTCCAATCAGACCCTTTAATTCATATGAGGGGGCCTGTTTTTTTTACTAAACGGGCTTTTGCACCGACCTAAGGGGGGATTTTTATCCCTGAAAGTGTGCTAAAAGTATAATTTATCGGGCTTCTTGGACGATAATTAGTATTTTTGTAGCAAATGAAGAATTGGGAAGCAGTTAATGACTGCAAAGGGAAAAAACTTTCTAAAATATATTAATTCTGACAGCCATTTCTTGACTTTTGTTCATTTTGAGTAGGGAAAAACAATATTAAAACGTTCCTTTGGGGTGAAAGTGGAGGACAGGTGTTGAGAGAAATATTTTGCGACTTACAGCCCATTAAAAATATATTTACATGCCGCTTGATCAATTGGATGTTGATCGTATAGGAGAACAACAGCAAATCATGGAAAAAGAGATGTCATTCCTGGATCACCTGGAAGAGTTACGATGGCATATTATGCGCTCTTTAGGCGCGATTGCAATATTTGGGATAGTAATTTTTATTTTCCATAAATTTTTCTTCGAAGCCGTTATTTTAGGTCCGACTCAATCGGACTTCATCTCCTATAAGATGTTTTGTAGCCTTTCTCAATCCCTGTCGTTAGGGGATAGTCTATGTTTTACCTTTGAGGATTACGACTTACAGGCTATACGGTTTGCAGAAACCTTCATTACAACGATTAAGGTTTCTTTCATAATGGGCTTTGTTTTTGCTTTTCCCTATGTCTTTCGAGAGGTTTGGAATTTCATAAAACCAGGACTTTACCCCAAAGAGCGTAAAGCGGCAAGAGGAATCGTATTCGTTTGCTCTTTTTTATTTATTGCTGGCGTAATGTTTGGTTATTTTGTGATTGCACCTTTTGCAACCAACTTCCTCATGAATTTCACTTTGCCAGGCGTAGATAACTCACCTACCTTGGAATCATACGTGGGCTTTTTGGTGATGTTTACTTTGCCAACGGGTATTGTATTTGAATTACCTATCGTAGTTTATTTCTTATCAAAAGTTGGATTGGTAACGCCACAGGACATGCGCAAATATCGACGTCACTCGATTATCGGCATTTTACTATTGGCTGCTATCATCACACCACCTGATGTTATTACACAATTCTTGATTGGTGTGCCCCTCTTTTTCTTATATGAGATAAGTATTTTTGTTTCGGCTAGAGCCAATAAAAAATATGAGGCTGAATTGAATGATTAATGGTGTTGAGGCAGGTCATTGATGAACCTGGCTTTATCTGCACCATTTGGAGTAGAAAATTATGGAAAGATTATCTTCAAATTTGACGTTGTTTTTTAAGTTTTTTGTGCCCATCTTCTGGATCGTGTTTTTCGGTGCTTTTACCATAGCAGTTTTTGCTTATCGCAATGAGTTTTACGGAGCGGTTCCTGGTCAGTCTTTGCAAATCGGAACCGTCATTTTTTTTGTCAGTGGGCTATTCATGTTTTACTTCACTTTGATGCAATTGAAAAGAGTAGAAGGCAATGCGGAATCTTTTGTGGTAACCGATTATTTCAAAACCTTCCGCTATACTTATGACTCTGTTGAAAAGATTACTGAGAGCAGATTTGCCTTTCTAAAACTAGCCACCATTCACCTGAAAGAAAAAGGGAGCTTCGGCAAGCGGATGTTTTTCATAGCTAGTTCTAGCCGTTATGAAAGTTTTATGAAGCAATATGGGACTAAACTTCGGTCTTTGGATTAACGTTCTAAGTGGACTAAGTGATTTTCAATGTCCTTCCCCATTTTTTTAAACAGAAAAGGCTAATTTTATAGGTATACTGCATAATCTTTAACCAAAGAACTTACCTCTCTGATTCTGTCTTATCTTTTGCTTCGCTACTATGCCTTTACAGGGCCAAGCTTCTGTCATCCTACTTGAATGCTGTTAATCAGAAATTAGCACGGTATATGGCTAGATTACATTAAATGCATTAGGTGATTTTGCTCTAAAGACCGTTCATGCCTTAATAATTTCTAGATTCAATTATCCATTATCCAAAGCTTCCCACAAAACCTCAACAGGATGTAAGGCTTTTTTGCCAGTGCCATCTGCAATTTGATGACGGCAACTTGTGCCCGGAGCGGCAATGATACTAGATGAAGCTGCTTTTTTAACGGCAGGGAAGAGAACCATTCCTCCAATTTTCATACTCACCTCATAGTGCTCTTTTTCATAGCCGAAAGAGCCTGCCATGCCACAACAACCAGACGGAATTAACTCAACACTATAGTTCGAAGGCAGGGACAGCAGTAAGGCGGTGTCTGCTACATTGGATAAAGCTTTTTGATGGCAGTGCCCATGTAGCAAAATATGCTGCGCAGTATTCGTAAACTGCTCGGAAGTGATGTTGCCTTTTTGTACCTGTCTCTTATACACATCTGACGCTGCCGACGAAGAGGATAGTGTAGA
>CAJXUM010000259.1 GCA_913060855.1 uncultured Lewinella sp.
CGAGATCAGCCTCGGTCTCGTGGGCTCGGAGATGTGTATAAGAGACAGTTTTAATGCTTGCTCGGTGCTTACGCTTGCGGCAAGCGTTTGATAGTTATCATAGAAGCTCATGGCTAAATAACCATCCACCTTAGTCGTATTCTCCTTGAAATAGGCAATATACTGCGCATCTTTGGTATTGGCGTATACTGCACCAACGGCCTCTACAATAGCGCCATTTGTCTCGCCTTGCATCTTTTTGGCATATTCAAGGGCCTTTTCCTCATTGCTTTCAGCTAAAGCTGCCAATGCTGCAGCAATAGTTGGATAGGCTTGCTCTTTTTCGATAACGCGCGCTGCAATTTCTCCTATGGCCTCATCTTCTACCTCTAATAGTTTATAAATGGCTCCAGCTCTTAACTCAGAATGCGTTCCTTTTTCTGCGATGGTTCGGAAAGTAGCCGTATTGGTTTCATTAGGCGTCAATTGTTGTAAAGCGATCATTTGAATAACCCAAAAAGGATCCTTCAAAGCCTCCGATTGCAATTGCTGAACCATTGGGTTCTCTTTGTCTTCTTCTAACTTTTGTAGGGCTTCCAAACGATCGACAAAAGATGGCGCATGCTTGAACTGAAACATCAATTCTTCATTGCTTTTGTTACTTTGTTGTATCGCTAGAATAGCACGCTCCGGATCGAAATTGATCAAGCTGGGCTTTTCAGCCGAAGGAAAACGGAATTCCTGATTACGTTCGTTAACCCATATCGGATAGCTTTTCTTTTCTCCAGAGGCCATATAGACATCTACGGTCGTTGGTATTTGAAAAATAGCAGGATTATTTTCTGGGTCTTGGGTTTGTTCGATACTCAGAACCGCCATTTTCTCCTCTTCATCATAATCGTAGTTCAAGGTGAGTTCTGGGTGCCCTTGACTCAAGTACCATTGGTTGAAAAACCAATTTAGGTCTTGGCCGGTAACCGCCTCAAACGCCAAACGTAAATTGTGTACTTCTACGGCCTGATAGGCATTATCCGTTAGGTATTTGTTGAGACTAGCAAAGAAAGCATCATCTCCTACATACTTTCGGAGCATGTGCAAAACGGCTCCACCTTTATTATAACTGTGGGCATCAAACATATCCTCCTTATCGAGGTGCTCGAAGTTAATCAAGGGGTGAACATCATTTTGTGCTGAGCCAAAATAGCCGCCCCATTCTTCTAGCATATGGAAATCGGCAGCGTCTCTACCATACTTATGTTCCATCCATAAGTATTCGCTATAATTAGCAAATCCTTCATTCATGGTCAAGTTGGCCCAACTTTCGCAGGTCACATAATCTCCAAACCAATGGTGAAACATTTCATGCGCAACAATTTTGTCATTGTGATTGTCAATCAATTCGCGACTCTCCTTTTGTACGAATTCACCAAAAATCACAGCCGAAGTATTTTCCATTGCCCCAGAGACATAATCTCTAACGACGATTTGTGCATATTTGGGCCAAGGGTATTTCAAACCCAATTTATCGGAGAAGAAAGAAAGCATTTCTGGGGTATGACCAAATATATCCTTGGCAGAGCTTTCAAACTCAGGCTCTACATAATAAGTTACGGGTATGCCTTCCCATTCTTCTTCTACCACGGCAAACTCGCCGACGGCCAACATAAAAAGATAGGGCGCATGTGGCTGATCCATTTTCCAATAATCAGTGCGACTACCATCGGCATTCTTTGTAGAAGACATTAATAGCCCATTGGAAAGGGTTTTGAAGCGATCCGCTACAGTCAGTGTTATCTCCTGGGTACATCTTTCATTCGGCTTGTCGACGGTAGGGAACCAGCGAGAGTTCCATTCCGTTTCCCCTTGTGTCCATATTTGCTCTGGCTTTTCCGGGTCTTCATTGCGAGGATCGATAAAGAACAGGCCTTGGTCCGACTGTATGGCTGCACTTCCTCCCGTTGCGGCAGGATGTGCTATATAGGTAATGGATAGGGTATAAGTCTCTTCTTTTTTATACACTTTGTCGAGTTGGACAGTAATCTGGTTACCGTCGTAGGCAAAGTCTAAGGTCTTATTTGTGCCCTCCAATTTAATCGCACTAATGTCAAAATCTTTGGCATCTAGTACTACCGAGTCAGTGGGATAAAAAAGAGGAGCTAGGGTAAGAAAAGCTTGACCAATCACGGATTCTTCTTCCCAGTCAAACTTTAACTCGAGCTTGGTATGAATCAGGTCATTTACTCGGCGGTAACTCGGATTGTAATTGGGGAGTTCATAGCTTATTTCTTCTGTTTCCTCTTCTTCTGGTTCTTCACTTTCATCATAACGAGGTGCCGACACTACCATGGTGTCGAGGATTCTTTGCTCTACTTCTTCTGCTGGAGAAGGGTTAGCTTTTACTATTTCTTTTGGGGTATTGCAAGCGGCTATGATGAGCGCTAAACAACAAATCGTAATCCAATGCTTCATTGAAGGCTTTTATTTAATGATAGACAAAAGTTTGCTTACTCTAGCTGAAGGCTATGTAAAACATGCTCTTAGGGCAAGGTACTACCTCAGCGGTACAGGCCGTGGCCATATCCTGCTAAATTTAAGTGCCAAATTTTCAATTGACTTCTTTGGCAGTAACCTCGTCTAAAAAGGATTCTAAGTGACGGTTAAAGGTGTCGGGGTGTTCCATCATCGGTGCATGGCCACATTCCTCTACAAAAATGAGGCGAGAGTTTTCCAGCAGCTCACTAAATTTTTCACCGACAAAAGGAGGGGTAATCTGATCCTGTTTGCCCCAAATAAGCAATGTTGGTAAGGTGATTTGATGAAGTTTGTCTCCTAAATTATGGCGTACGGCTGATTTGGCAGTAGCAATTACCCGGATAGCTTTATTGCGATCATTGATGATATCAAAAACCTCATCGACCAATGCTTTACTAGCCACTTCAGGATTGTAGAAGGTACTTTCTGTTTTTTTTCTGATAAAATCATAGTCTCCCCGTTTGGGAAAACTTGTACCCATTGCACTCTCAAACAAACCAGAGCTACCCGTTAAAGTAATGGATGCCACCTTTTGAGGGTGAACGAGAGAATACAGTAAAGCAATGTGTCCACCCAGGGAATTACCTAGCAAGTGTATTTTCTCAAATCCTTTGTAATTGACAAAGTCCGCGACATAATCCACAAGGCCACCCACTGAAACTTTACGAATAGGCAAATCGAAGATGGGTAAAATAGGAACAATGACATTGTACTTTCCTGCAAAATGATTGATGATACCCTCGAAGTTACTCAAGGCGCCAAACAGACCATGCAACAAAATAAGGTGCTCTTCACTTCCGCGAGATTCAACATACTTAAACCTCCCCTCCTCAATAATATCGTAGTTCATCTAAAATGTTCTTTTAAAAAACAATAAAGCAACGCTAGCACACTTACGAAAGAAATTATTTCCTTTCTCTGACAATTTCTATGATCCTTATCTCGCTGACCAAAAAAGTACGCTATAATCGAAAGCTCAAGTGCTTTCAGGAAAATGTGCTTTGCACGCGTGCTTAATTTTAAAGCACAAAAATTGTAAGAGAACTATTCATTTTATATAACTCAATGTGCAAAAATAGCTTTTTTCTCCTTTTCGAACAATGGAAGGGGCTTAGTGTTCTTCCTTTTTCCCTGTTCTAATGCGATATAGAGGGTAAAATATAAAAACTGTCCTCCATTTACCTCTTTTTTAATTGGCCTTTTAGGAGTGCCCATAAGTCTTAAATAAGCGTAAATACTGATAGTTAGCATATTTATTCTTAAGCTTTTAAGATGTAATTTTTGTATCTTATCTTTGTTTAATTCAAAAAATATCTATTGTTTTGCAGTGTAGAGAGGAATTGTGCCCTTTTCTACCCCATTATTTTTGAATAAACTTTTTATCATCTTAAATTAAATGAACATGCGTCTAGTAGTAAAATTACTGGTTCTATGTCTTACAGTTGGGGCATTTCAATCCTGTGTTTCTAAAAAGAAGTATGACGAGTTGGAGGCTGCTAAAGCTGCAACCGATCAAGCTTTGGCTGAAACTCAGGCAAATGTGAAAACCTTATCTGAAGAGAAAGATGCACTGGCTGCTGAAATGGAATCTGAGAAAACCCGCTTGAACGGTGAAATCAGCTCCATCAAATCTGACCTGGACGCTACCAAAAGCCAAGTTGCTCAGGTAGAAGAAAAGTTGCAGATGACAGAAAAAGAGCTAGGTGCGCTTAAGGAGCAAATTGATGGTGTATTCAATGCTTACTCAGGTAGTGGCATGAGCCTAGAGGATCGTGACGGTCGTTTGTACGTAGTTACTGGCTCACCTCTTCGTTACAATTCAGGTTCTTCTCGCTTATCTAAGGACGAGCGTGAGGCTGTTGATGCGTTGGCTGAGGTTTTGAAATCAACTCCTGCTGCTAAAATCATGATAGAAGGTCATGCTGATAGCCAAAAGTTTAAGGCTGATGCCGGATCTGACAACTGGGATTTGAGTTACCGACGTGCTAAAGCTGTTGTTACTCGATTGATCAAGAAAGGCGTTGATGCTGGTCAGTTGAGCATTGCCGGTCGTGGTGATTCTATGCCTAGTGCTGACAATGGTACTGCTGACGGAAGAGCTGCGAACAGAAGAACTGTTCTTCTTCCTAACCCAGATTTGGGTAAATTGAAAGGTAATTAATTCGGAGATTTAATATCTCTGCAAGATACTTACTGATACTATAAGGGTCAAAGAAATATTTCTTTGACCCTTTTTCTTTGCGGAATCATAAGCATTTGCTTCAGCTAAACGGTAGCTTTTAGCGAAACTACGTAGCCATGACTAATGGCTAATTCCATATCGGATATAGTGTGGAAGGCTTCATCTATAGGTTGCTGATGTAAAGCCACTAAGTCCCCAGGTCTATTCTTTTCTTCAGTAATGGGAATCCCCAAAGTTTTATATAACTGCCGATAGTGATGCATCCGCCATCTATTCTGAGGCTGCACATCATTGTCAATCCATTGCCATTGCTTTTCAGAAAAACGAAGGAAATGATAAATAGTAATGCTGCCATCTAAATGCGCGAAGTGATCCGACATGTCAATAAAGTGACTCATCAGCCCATTCGGTTCCAATACCCGATTGAAGTCTCTAAGGATGTCTCTAAGTATATCTGGATAAATGTGTTCAAATGTATTATTAGAGGTGATAAAGTTGAGGGAGGCGTCTGCTAAGGGCAATGCACGGGCATCTCCTACTAAATAACTGATGTGAAGTTCAGCCAATAAGGCTGTTAGATCTAGCTGCTTGCCCGCTTCTGACAAGCGACGGATTCTTGCTAGGCGCTCAGGTAGCGGGGTGAGAAAAGCTTTGAGTTGTCCTTTTTCCTCCCAGGCCAGGAATAGTTTCATGGTCAATAATACATTGTCTTTATTCGTCAGCGCACTAATGTCAATCGTTTTGATGTCTTTGGCTCCGGCTAAAAAGAGACCGATGGGAATCACAGGGTACCATCCTGTTCCAAGTTCCAATGCGCGACATTCGCTTAGATTGCCCTTGTGTTTTTGATAGAAGTATAGATGTTCCTTGAGGTGGATAAGCCGATCCTCAAAGTACTGCGGAGACAATTGTACACCCTTCGTGATAAACTTCTGAAAGAGATAGTTGATCTGGTGTTTATAAGGTAAAACGGAGATCCCTTTTTGTATAACTGCTTTTAAAATCCACTTCTTCATACAGACTATTTCTGGTTCTCTGACCATTTTTGTCTTTTCAGTCAGTGCCTTAGGTGAAAATCCTGCTATTTTTGAGCACAATCCTTTTACCTAAAATCCTGTCTACAGCAATGCGCAGAGAAGGCTATTTCTTTATTGGGCCCCAAAGGTAAGAGAACCTGTCTAAATTTAAGCACCATCCAGGTGGCGCTATATAATAGAATACATTTTGTCCTGTACTAAAAGTGGGGTGAAAGAGCATGTCTGCCCAAATAGGCTGTTAAATATTTTAGCTTATCCGTGGTTTAGCCTCCTGATAAGTCAAGGGACTGTTAAGTGGTTGCTTGTCTGTTCTAAAGCACTGTATCTTTGTGCTTGTAAAGCTTAAGCCATATGCAAAAACAATCTACACACTTCTTCCTCTTATTTGTATTGATCATGCTGGGGCAAACTTCTTGTGCCAATTATAACCTATACAAACCGAGTTACGATCAACGACTGGGAGATAGAATGAAACGTCAAATTGCACGTGAATCCGAAACATACCCTCTCCTTCCCGAAACAGGCAATGAAAAAATATATACTTATGTAAGAGAGATTATCGCCACTTTACTAGCGACCGATCAGATAGCCTTCAAGGAAGAATTTGCTTGGGAAGTTTTCTTGATCAATGATATGACAACGCTCAATGCATTTGTAACACCGGGAGGATATATTTATGTGTATACGGGTTTGATCAAATATTTGGAATCTGAAGATCAACTAGCAGGGGTCTTGGCACATGAAATAGCACATGCTGATTTGAGGCATGCAAGCCGACAATTGAGCCAACGGAAAAGCCTTTCTACCGTTTTGTTGGTGGCTAATGGAGGCAGCTCAGATTTAATCGGCGATATTGGGGCCTCTTTAGTTTCTTTGAAATTCAGTAGGAACTTTGAAAAAGAAGCGGACGAAAAGGCCATCAGTATGTTGTGTACTACCTCCTATAAAGCCACAGGAATTGCTGATTTTTTTGAAAAATTAGAAGCTGTCGATTCCAAGCGCTTACCTGCATTCCTAAATACGCATCCCAATCCTGGAAAAAGAGTAGAGAGAATACAGGCAAGAGCTGAGGCCCTGGCCTGCAAGGGTGATTTTACCAATAGAAAAACGTACTTAAGAATGAAACGATGGCTGGAATAAGCCACTGAGGATAGGAGAATGACACAAGGGTGATTATACAGAGAAGTATTCGACGGGAATACGATCGGTTAGCCAGACGCCATTTTCAGACCGATAAAAAGTAAATCCATCATCAAACATGCGCTTAGCTTCAATCTCTAAGATAACGGGCTTTCCATGTCGGCTTCCTACTTTGTGGGCGGTTGTTTTGTCGAATGACAAGTGAACATGTTGCCGACTGCCTTTGATGAGACCTTTCTCCCGGATCGAGTCAATAAAACGTGAAGCAGTACCGTGGTACAATCTACTAGGCGGCTCGATGGGGGCTAAAGCTAGGTCAATATCAATGGAATGTCCTTGATTGGCTCGAATTCGCCGCTTGGCTAAATCAAGTTTAAAACGTTGTTTGTCATTACTGGCTACAACTTCTTGGATGGTTTTTTCATCTACCTTCATGCCTTTTCGCTGCATTTTCTCGATTACTTCGTCGAGTTGTGCCCATCCTTGCGGATCTAATTCGATATTAAGTGCGGCTGGTTTATGTCGTAGGACGAGACTGAGAAATCTACTGATGTGTTTTGTGTTCATGGGGTTTTGTTTTTTGGGTTTTATGCTTCTAACTGCTTGAACTTCGTAAAAGTTCCCGTTTGCCAGATAGACTTCCACCTTCACATGAGAAATAACTGATTCCAAGAACCTACAACTAATTTCAGTGACTCTTTTAAAACAACTTCAAGTTTAGACTATGTAGTGACTGTCTCTTATACACATCTGACGCTGCCGAC
>CAJXUM010000260.1 GCA_913060855.1 uncultured Lewinella sp.
GAGATCAGCCTCGGTCTCGTGGGCTCGGAGATGTGTATAAGAGACAGGGATTTACCCAGATGGCAGTTAAGCCAAGATCAGCGATGTAGTCAAGGCTTTTTTCGAGCCCTTCGATATCGCCGCCATGGCGCCCCCCTTTGAAGGAACGATTACTTTGCTCCTTCAATCCGGCTACATTGTCATTACTAGGATTGGCATTGACAAACCGATCCGGTGTAATAAGGTATAATACGTCTGCATTATTGAAGCCTTGCCGAGCGGCGGAGCCTTTTTCTCTACCCAATAATTCATAAGCATAACTGGCCGCTACTTTTTCTCCATCCAAAAAAGTGATATTGCAAGTTCCTGCCTTTAGGGCAGGGGCCAGCTTGAGATCAATGAATAAATAATTGGGATTTTTGACTTTGATGACTCGTTCGATGGTAACCCCTTTATACTGAATTTTGGGATTGAGGTGAGCGATATTATCCCCGTGGATCAAGAGTTGCAAATTGGGGTTATTCATCCCCGCCCACCAAAAAGGAGGCTCTACTCTATCTATTTTGTCTTGGCTAAATCCTTGAACAGATATGAACAGTAGCAGGCATAGCACTGCTAAGCAATTTTTAATAGGTTTCATACTTCATACATTAATCAGATACAAAAAAAGTTACTCGCTTCCTTTCGTCAGCGCTTATTTTACGATTTACTTCTCTTCTTCCAATTTTGTCAATTCGCTCATTTCAATTTCCACTTGCCCATCCAGTTTTAAGGATACTTGAATCGCATCGGGAGAAAGGTAGGCATTTGATAGGTTTAGTTCTCGCAAGTCCCCTTTCAACATCACATTATCCGCTATCTGGTACCCTTTCAACTGCTCACGAATTTGTTCCTTTATTTCAGTCAGGTTATCATCTAGGTAAAAATTCAAATTTTCCTCGAGTGAATTCTTAAACTTCCCTTTTAATAACCAGGCTGCCGAACGCAGCAAGAAGTTCCTAGAATCCACCGTATACTTTAGTGATTTGATATCAATAGCATTGTGCCGAGCATTGTATTCCGGCTTACCCGTCAGGAAAATATTCCCTTCATAGCTGCCAGATAATTTGGTATTGATGACCAGTTTATTTCCCTGCCCGTACAACTCGATATCTTCTACCTTAATCGATCGTTTCCCGTAGTCAAACTGCTCTCCAACCATATTCTCTTTGACCAATCGTTCGGCTTCTTTGTACCCAATTTCCGCCCCAATTTGGATTTCAAAATCATCTTTCGTTTCTCTAACGTATTGAAAGGGAGGCAAAGAATTGGCCGCTTTATCCACCGTGGGTTTACCCCCTATTTTCAGGCGAGGTCGGGATTGAATGGCGATCGTGGTCGAAATTTTGCCGTCGGTAGTACGGATGGGTGTCATGCCAATCTTCTCTGGATTAATCATTAGCCAGGTGTTGAAATCTGGCGCGACTAAGACAGGTTGAAAAGCATTTTCCCAAGCTTCGGCGATAACCGAGCTCATTTTGAAATTCTCTTTGATTTGTTCGTCTATCTTTTCTGTGATGGTAGATTTAAAATTATTTAGCAGGAGATTGGCCACGGTACCTACCGGTAAACTGACGACTCCCATCTTCAATTTTGGCTGCTCTATCCATTCGTGTCCGACGATTTCCGTCTGCGTACTAAGGTTCCAGTCTTTTGCAATATCAAAGAGTGTTTTCATCTCTACATTGATCGCCCCTTCACCTTGTAAAGTCGTAAAGCCAGCATCGTACTTAATCCATAATTTCAGCGGGATCTTATACATGATAAAGCTACTATCAATACTCAATTTAATGTCTCCCTGCTTCTCTGCTTTCACCATCATATCGTCCCCATCATCCATATCATTGTCTTCATACACGACACCTTCAAACTGCTTATTCAGCATGTTTTCTAGCTCCTCTACGCCAACTTTGATTGGAATATTTAAAGTCGATATCTGTTCTTCGAAAGGATTCTCGTCGTATTGCTCCATGGGCCGAGTAGGTTTAGTCGTTTTACAAGCACTTCCTAGTACGAAAACAGCGAGAGTCAGTAAAAAGACCGGAATAGAAACTTTTTTCATCATTTTTTTTAGATTTCGAATGCAAGATATAACATCTAAGGGATTGATGTAAAGGGTAACACAAAATTTCGGGCAAAAACAGTAGGACAAATTGGACAATGCATCAACAAAATTTCAAGGCCAGTATTGTTTTGGTTACTTTTGTAAGCCTTATACTATTTAGCTATCCTTTAACGTTCCGAGAGTATTTAAAGCAACCCTTTATGCTTTACCTTGTCCTTAGGATAAAATGCTAAAATTTAAATGATGAAACGCCTTAATACATTTGTGTTCATTCTTACACTCATCCTTCCTACGCTACTTTTTTCACAAAAACAAGATTGCGAGGACACTCGTGCCTTCCTCGGTGTACATTCAAATGAGATATCCAGATCAAAAGCAAAACTACTGGGATTCGATAATCCCCATGGTAGTTATGTCTCTAGCATCATCGGCAATACAGCTGCTGAAGTAGGTGGACTTGCTCCTTTTGATTACATCTATGGGATCAATGAATACCGAGCTGATAGCAATGAAGATTTAAGTGATATGCTAAGTCACTTTCAAAGTAGTGATGAAGTGATCGTTCATTTTTACAGAAACGGTCAGCCTATGTCACAGCTGGTCAACTTGAGTAGCAGGTCAAATTCTACATCAAAGAAGCGTACCGCTGAAGAAGATCCTCATATGGGGATATCTGATGATGACGATGATGATGACGAACTTGGCGTAAGGGTAGATGTCTCTCGAGGTTCTACAGCAGAAGCACTAGGACTCGATGACAGAGACATTATTACAGCTATTAATGGTCATCCCATGATCGATTGGTCCGATATCTCAACCGCTATCGATGCCATGGAAGTAGGACAGACCATTTCCGTGGAATACGAACGAGATGGTGATATGCGCCAGGCTTCTGCCCCTATCCAGTCTCGTGCAAAAGCCCAGCAGCAGTACAACAATAAGACAGTTATTGGAACAAAAAACGCTGGGGCTTTCCTCGGCATTTATTCCAATGTTCTTTCTCGTGAAAAGGCTAAAAAACTAGGTTTTGAAAACCAGTATGGGAGCTATGTAAGCGGCGTGATTGGCAATACGGGAGCGGAGAGAGCTGGGATTCAGCCTTTTGATTACATCTATGGTATTGATGAATACCGTACGGGTTCCCGACAGGACTTAGGTGATATTTTGCACAAATACGATCCCGGTGAAACGGCGAAGGTCTACTATGTTCGTAAAAGTCAGGATCGCTCCTCCAATATAACGTTTGGTAGTCGATCTGAAGCGGTATACAAAGAATTGGACAAATGCGAAGAGCCCTTCTTCGGCGTATCTGGTGATCATAGTAGAAGCTGGAGCAAAGGTGTACCGGTACAAGTGATTGCTAATTCGACCGCCTCGTCATTGGGGATGCAAAGTAGAGATGTCATCATTAGTATTAATGACTTTCCAATTATCGATTGGGATGATATCAGTGTAGCCATCGACAATATGACGGTGGGCCAAAATATCAGGGTCCGTTACATGCGGGATAGCAGAGAGATTACCGGTATCCAAGCTATCAAATCCTACTGTGAGACCAAAGGGTTGACCAGTATCGGCAATATGGAGATTAAGAGGAATTTATCTTTATCAGGTGTCGAAAGAGTAGTCGAAGGGAGGGCTTTCAAAGCCGTAGACTTTACCAATGTAAAGGTAAATGTTCAGGAGATGAGTAGAGAAGATTCCAATCAACTGAGAAATACCAAGGGCTTTAATTTAAGTAGTAGCAATACATTGCGTGTCAATAACCTACAGCTCTACCCTGATCCACAGAAGGGCTTATTCCACCTGAGTTTTAGCCTCCCAGAAAATGGCTCAACTCGCATTCAAATCTTCAATACAACTGGACGTACCATTTACGATTATGACCTGGGTAATTATACGGGAAGCTTTGAAGATGAAGTGGACATTTCTCAAAATGGTAATACCAATTACTTTCTTACTGTTTCTCAAAACAATAAAGTAATGGCTAAAAAGATAGTGCTTGAAAAAGGCTAAAAATGTTTTACAGAAATCACCTTTTGATGGCTGCTCTTACTAAAAGAGTGGCCATTTTTGTATTCCTACCCTCCACTTGCCTGTATTTAAGCCCCGTTGCTACCTGATAAAAGCTACAAAGTGCTATATTTAGAGTTAAAGAAATCATCGGTAATATATTACTGATTAATTTAGCATTTTGCTCTAAACACTCATGTATGAAAAAACAAGTCTATTTTAAATTTTGTGCGCTCGCTTTTTGGGCCATAGCCTTATTCAGCCTACCAACTGGGTTTGCTCAAGAAAAGGCAGATCTGAAGAAAACACCGACGGGTGGATATGCAGAAGGATTATATAACGCAGTAGAATGGCGTAATATCGGCCCCTTTAGAGGAGGGCGATCCGGAGCCGTAACTGGGGTACCTGGGAAGCCCAATCTGTACTATTTTGGTAGTACGGGTGGAGGGGTATGGCGTACCAAAGATGGCGGCCAAACCTGGTCGAATATTTCGGATGGTTATTTTGGCGGATCCATCGGTTCAGTCGCCGTTAGTGAATACGATCCTAACGTCATCTATGTTGGCGGAGGAGAAGTAACTGTTCGTGGAAATGTCTCTTACGGATATGGGATGTATAAAACGGTAGATGCCGGTAAAACTTGGGATCATATTGGTCTTCCCAACTCTAGACATATTCCAAGGATTCGCATTCATCCTAAAAATCCAGACCTCGTCTATGCCGCGGTGATGGGTGATTTGTACAAATCAAGTGAAGAGAGAGGCGTATATCGCAGTAAGGATGGAGGCAAAAATTGGGAAAAAATTCTATTTGCCAATGCTGATGCAGGAGCGGTAGAGCTAGTAATGGATCCCAATAACCCGAGAATCATATTTGCTGCTACTTGGCGCATACGTCGGACGCCCTATAGTCTGGAAAGTGGTGGAGATGGTTCTGCCCTTTGGAAAAGTACAGATGGAGGAGATACTTGGACTAATATTTCCAATAACAAAGGACTCCCTAAAGGTACTTTGGGGATCATTGGTGTGACCGTTTCTCCCGTCAATTCCGACCGGGTATTTGCCATCATGGAGCACGAGAAAGGAGGTCTGTTTCGATCAGATGATGGAGGAGACAGCTGGATCAAAGTAAACGAAGATCGATCACTACGACAAAGAGCTTGGTATTACAGCAAAATATATGCAGATACGCAGGACGAAGATGTTGTATATGTCATGAACGTATCTTACCATAAATCCACAGATGGTGGTCGTTCTTTCAAATCTTCTAATGCACCACATGGTGATCATCATGATCTTTGGATTGCCCCTGAGGACAACCAACGCATGATCATAGCCGATGATGGTGGTGGACAAGTGAGTTTTGATGGCGGTGAAAACTGGTCAACCTATAATAACCAGCCTACCGCTCAATTTTATAGAGTAACTACTGATAACCACTTCCCTTATCGCATCTATGGCGCGCAGCAGGATAACTCAACGGTTCGGATTGCGCATCGAACGGATGGTGGATCAATTGGTGAAAGAGATTGGGAGCCTTCAGCAGGAGGCGAAAGTGCGCACCTAGCAGTCGACCCAACGGACAATGATGTCGTCTTCGGTGGAAGTTATGGTGGCCTTTTGACACGAATCAATCATCGGACTAAACAGCGTCAAGCTATTAATGTTTGGCCAGATAATCCGATGGGATATGGTGCCGTGGGTATGCGTTATCGCTTCCAGTGGAACTTCCCTATCTTCTTTTCTCCACATGACCCGAAGAAGGTCTATGCCGCCTCTAACCAGCTACATGCTAGTACAAATGGTGGACAATCCTGGGAAATTATCAGCCCTGATCTCACCTTGAATGATACCTCTAAAATGCAATCTTCTGGTGGACCTATCACCAAGGATAATACGAGTGTAGAATACTATTGTACGATCTTCACAGCCACTGAATCACCTTATGAAAAGGATTTACTGTGGGTGGGATCGGATGATGGCTTGATCAATATGTCTAAAGACGGGGGCGCTACCTGGAGTAATGTTACGCCAAAAGGGATTCCTGACTTTATGATGTTCAATAGCATTGATGTTGATCCTTTTGTCAAAGGTGGAGCTTATGTAGCAGGAACTCGCTACAAACTCGGCGATTATGCCCCTTATCTTTACCGTACCAAAGACTATGGTAAAACCTGGAAATTAATCACCAAGGGTATCGATGATGAGCATTTCACCCGGGTACTTCGGGCTGATCCAAAGCGACCAGGTTTGCTCTATGCAGGAACGGAGACTGGCATGTACATGTCTTTCAACGATGGAGAGAACTGGCAGCCCATGCAGCTGAACCTACCTATCGTACCGATTACCGACTTAGCGATTAAGAATGATAATCTCATCGCAGCGACACAGGGTAGAAGCTTTTGGCTTATTGATGACCTGACTGTATTCCATCAATTGGATAATAAAGTAGCAAAGAGTAGTTTCAATCTATTCAAGCCGATGCCTAGTTATCGTATGGGCGGCGGCGGAAGATTTGGTCGTGCGTCTAAGACGAGCGGTAAGAATCACCCTGGAGGCGTGATGGTCAATTATTACTTAGCGGAGAAACCAGCAGATTCTGTAGAGGTTAAATTGAGTTTCCACACAATGAATGGAGATTTGATCAAGGCCTTTTCTACCAAATCTAAAGAACGAGGAGATAAGCTAGAAGTCAAAGAAAATGGCAACAGCTTCAATTGGAATATGCGTTACCCAGATGGAAAAACCTTCAAAGGATTGATTATGTGGTCAGGCCGTTTGACCGGTCCTAGAGTAATCCCTGGTTCCTACAAGGTAAAACTAACAGTGGGAGATCAAACGCAAGAGCAGACTTTCGAAGTCCTAAAAGATCCTCGCTCAGAATCCAGTATGGATGACATGCAGGCGCAATTTGACTTTTTGAAAGACGTAGTCGACAAGGCGTCTGAAGCGCATCAGGCTATCATTGATATTCGAGATATCAAAACACAAATCAAGACTTACTCTGATAAATTGAAAGAAGATGAAAAGATGGAAGATGTCTTGAAAAAGGCCAAGTCCATCACCAAGGCCATGACAGAGGTAGAGCAAGCCTTGTATCAAACTAAGAATCGGAGTCGCCAGGATCCTTTGAATTTCCCTATCAAGTTGACCAACAAGTTGGCGCACTTAAATAGTCTGAACGGTAATGGTGATTTTCGTCCCACCTCTCAGTCTTATCAAGTGAAAGACGAGTTGACACAACAGATTGAGGGTGAATTGAAAAAATTCAGGAAGGTCGTCAATGAAGACATACCAGAATTGAATCGGATGATTAGAGACAGAGCCGTAGATCCTATTATGATGAAGGAGAAACCTCCTGTCAATTAGGAAATAAGACAATAGTAAAAGAGAAAGCCGGAAGCGGGACCCATGGGTTCCACTTCCGGCTTCTTTCTTTAGTAACTCTATATCATACTAAAGGGTTTTCCTATAAAAATCCGTTTCACCAATTTTCAACCTTTTTTGCCCCGCCCCTAAAGGGAG
>CAJXUM010000261.1 GCA_913060855.1 uncultured Lewinella sp.
GCTCGGAGATGTGTATAAGAGACAGCATTAATAGACTCTATCCCTTCTATGATAGCGCCTTGCTTGTCATGTTGTTGCTGTAAAACCTGGATTTCAGTGTTATCCCTGATTAATTGCTGCGTTTTGACCTTTTGTAGATCAGTTAATTTTCTCCGCAGGTCTTCTATTTTGGTGGCCTTATTCTTTAGGATTTTAATTTCAAAATCGATCAGACTCAATTCTTTTTCTACCTTCCTAATAGCCAGCACCACCTCGAAATATTCTTCTTTCTCCTTTTCCAATTTTTCTTCATCGGGTAGTAAGAATAGGTTTCGGATCGCTTTCTCATTTTGGTCTTTCACCCTTTGGTAATCATCATATTCCTTTTCAACTTTCAGATCCAACCTAGCCTTAGTCTTTAGTAAAGCATGTCTTTTCGCCTCCAAACTTTCCAGATGGACTTGAAGCCGTTCCAATGTATTGAACTGCACTTTCAGTGTTGCTATTTGTTGGTCAATGTCCATCGTAATACCTTTAGGTTTGGTTCTCTGAAAATCGTCAGAGAAGATTAGATTTTGAAAGCTAGGAAACCTAGAACAAATATAAGGAGTAGGGAGTAAAAATGGAAAGTCCATTTGATGCCAATGGGTTCTTCTTGTTGAGCTTGACAAGCACCTGCATTGGCCCAAGCAATAAAAACATCAGCTATCGGCAAAGCGCCGAAGAGATAAGTCCTCCGATGGCCAACCCCAAGAGACAGACCAAAGCCGGCGACGCTATTCCTCAAGGCTTGGTGTAGTTCCCACTCCTTATAAATGGCCATTGCTTTAATGCCGACAATCGATGCAGCTCCACCAATGCCGAAAATTACTGGTCCAGAATCTATATCTCCAACCCCTGTGGTTCCTTGTGGGTATTCCCTTATCCCTGGCAAGCCGAAACGATAAGCCACAAAATTTTCCTTAAATAATTCAAATCAATTAACTGAACACAAAAATAGGAGCGGTAATAGGATGATAACTTTGACAGCATATAAAAAGGCCTTATTCATCCTCCTATAATAAGCCTTTTATCAAAAAAATGACAGCATTTGACGGTAATTGTTGACTGAAACCTGTATATTTTGCACATTGTTCTACCAAGTTGATACTTGAGAAAAACTTACTAAAATCCATAAATATGTACTGTTCTACGAGCTTTCTACCCAAGCTCCTATCCATCTTTGCTATAGTCATTACACTTGTACTACCCACACTATCTGCACAAGACACTACCGAAACCTTTTTTAATCGCCTGTATAAGGAGGAGGTCACGCCCATTGAAATGGAGTTACAATTGGACCTCAAGGTATTCCTCAAGAACAAAAACAAGGAAGAATACCAGGAAGGCCAACTCACTTATCTCGATCCTATCAGCCAAGAGGAAGTTAGTTGGAATGTGGAGCTTCGTCCCAGAGGAAATATGCGGCGACAAATTAGCTATATCCCTCCCATCAAGTTGAAGTTGAGTAAGAAGAGTTTGGTAAAAGAAGGGTTAGAGAAATACAACAAGATCAAGATGGTTGCCCAATACCGTTCTGGACTATTGGCGGAGCAGTATGTCTTGAAAGAATTTCATGCCTATCGAATGTATAATCAAATTTCACCTTATAGCTTTCGCGTGCAATTGATAAAGCTTAAGCTTCGAGATAGTAGCGCTAAAAAGCGAGTCATCGATTATTGGGGCTTTCTGATCGAGCCCGAAGAAGAATTTGCAAAGCGAATGGGAGGTGTCATGGTAGAAAGGGAAAAGGTGCGGACTAGTTTTCTGGTAGAAAAGGAATTTCACCGCATGAGTTTATTTCAGTATATGATTGGTAATACGGATTGGTCGGTCGGCAATAGCCATAACCTTAAGTTATTGAAGGTGCCAGAACTGACCAGATTGGTGCCGGTTCCTTATGATTTTGATTATGCAGGCTTGGTAAATGCCGTTTATGCCACTCCTTTTCATACCCTTCCCATCAAGAGGGTGACCGATCGTTTATACCGGGGTAACACCTTTACAATGGATGATATAAATGAGATTTTACCTCAATTTGAAGAGAAAGCACCGGATATTATCCAAATCGTTGATACTTGCCCTTACCTCGATCAAAGAAACCGCAAGTTTACGGTCAATTATCTGCGCGATTTCTTTAAAGAATGCAAGCGTCGAAAAGGTATGGCCTACGTCTTACAAAAAAAGGGATTCTAATTCGCTTATTGTTAGCAAGGCTTGGTCCAAGGCGGAAACTATTGCTAGATCGCTGTACCTAAGCAGGTACAGCGATCTAATAATACTTACAGTTGGCGCAAATTTGGACAGGCATGATTAGCCAGGCATCCTCTTACATTTAACCTAAAGAAAATCCGTTTCTCATTAGCCTTTTTAGCATTTAATACTATCTTTGCAGCAAATTTTAAGACCAGTTACCGCTTGTGCGGTGAAGAATGAATAAAGATTAATGAATAACGGTCTTTTAAGCCCACCAAGTTGTAGTAAAAGACCCGTATTCCTCATTCCGAATTGTTTATTTCTATTTATTCATTATTGATTCACAAAGCTTTAATATCCCTTATTTCATGGAAGAAATGGAGCAACAAACGGCAATGCTTTTACTCGAAGATGGCACTCTTTTTCGCGGAAAAGCAGCCGGTAAAATTGGCACTACTACTGGGGAAATCTGCTTCAATACCGGAATGACCGGTTACCAAGAAATTTTTACTGATCCTTCCTATTACGGCCAAATTTTGGTCGCGACAAATGCCCATATTGGAAATTATGGCACCAAACAAGAAGAAACGGAGTCTGGTGACATTAAAATAGCGGGCCTGATCTGTAAGAATTTTACTTGGCAATATTCCCGTCAGCAAGCAGATGAATCCATCCAGGATTACTTTGAGAATGAGTCGCTAGTGGGTATTTCAGATGTTGACACCCGAGCAATTGTCCGTCACATCCGTAATAAAGGAGCGATGAATGCGATTATCTCCTCCGAAATTCAGGATGTCGCGGAACTGAAGAAGCAGCTGAAGGCTGTTCCTCCTATGGAAGGCTTGGAGCTGGCTTCGGTAGTAAGTACCAAGGAAGCTTATACTTTTGGTGACGAAAACGCCAAATATCGCGTAGCGGCGCTTGACTTCGGTATCAAACAAAATATTCTACGCTGCTTTGCTGAGCGAGATTGTTTTGTTAAAGTCTTTCCAGCCAAAACCTCTTTGGAGGAATTGAAAGCTTTCGAGCCACATGGTTATTTCTTATCGAATGGCCCTGGCGATCCAGCACCGATGGATTATGCGGTGAAAACAGTGAAAGCTATTCTGGATGAAGACTTACCTTTGTTTGGCATTTGCTTGGGACATCAATTGCTAGCTTTAGCATTGGATATTCCTACTTACAAAATGCACAACGGGCATCGCGGTATTAACCATCCTGTGAAAAACCTTGAAAATGGACGTTGCGCCATTACCAGTCAAAATCACGGATTTGGTGTTAGTCCAGATGCTTTAAGAGCCAACGAAGAAAAAGTGGAAATCACGCATGTGAACCTCAATGATCAAACGATCGAGGGAATTAAAGTGAAAGGTAAAAAAGCATTTTCCGTGCAGTATCACCCAGAGGCGTCCCCTGGACCGCACGATGCACTATACTTGTTTGACGATTTCGTCAAGCTATTGCAATCATAGTAGTTTGACGGAAATAAATGAATCAATTTTTTTGAAGGCTTTTGAAAATTTTGCACACTTCTGCCTTATAGTCAGAAGCTTAGCAAAATATTAAAAACCTAAAATTGATTCACTTATTTTTTCTCCGTCTCTTAGATTCTCGAAGGCAAGGGGAAAATGAAATCAAGTGATTGGCCTATTATATGTTCACTGGGCAATACCTTCATTTCATTATCCTCCAGCCTATCTATCAATATAAAACATCAACACCCTGTCCTATGAGTGAAATCATTGACATTAAGGCCCGACAAATTTTGGATTCCCGTGGCAATCCAACTGTAGAAGTAGAAATTTTAACAGAAAGTGGTTATGCCGGAAGAGCAGCAGTTCCTTCAGGTGCATCCACTGGTAAATATGAAGCAGTAGAGCTTCGTGATGGTGATGATGAGGCGTATCTGGGAAAAGGCGTGCTTAAAGCCTGCCAGAATGTAGAAGAAGCGATTGCGGAAGAACTACTAGGGATTAGTGTTTTTGAGCAGCGCTACATCGATAGCCTAATGATCAATTTGGATGGTACGCCTAATAAAAGCAAACTAGGAGCCAATGCCATTCTCGGGGTGTCGCTAGCCGTGGCCAAAGCAGCAGCAGAAGCCAGTGAGCAATCTTTGTATCGTTATATCGGTGGGGTAAATGCACATGTGTTGCCTGTACCTATGATGAATATCCTTAATGGAGGATCGCATGCTGACAATAGCATCGATTTCCAGGAATTCATGGTAATGCCTGTTGGGGCGGAATCTTTTTCTCAAGCGCTCCAAATGGGAGCAGAAATTTTCCACACCCTAAAAAAAGTACTGAAAAGCAAAGGTTATTCTACTAACGTAGGTGACGAAGGTGGTTTTGCACCTAATATCAAAAGTAATGTAGAAGCCATCGAGACGGTATTAATAGCCATTGAGAAGGCAGGTTACAAGCCGGGCGAAGAAGTCATGATCGCCATGGATGCCGCTGCTTCAGAATTCTACTTGTCAGACGAAAAAGTATATCACTTCCACAAATCAAGTGGCGATAAACTTTCTTCTTCAGATATGGTTAGCTACTGGGCGGATTGGTGTAACAAATATCCTATCCTTTCTATTGAGGATGGATTGGACGAGGATGATTGGGATGCTTGGAAGATGTTGACAAGTAAGGTAGGGGATAAAGTACAATTGGTCGGAGATGATCTTTTTGTTACTAATACCACGCGATTGCAAAGAGGAATTGAAGAAGGCTCTGCCAATTCAATTTTGATTAAAGTAAACCAAATTGGCACATTGACGGAAACCATCGATGCTGTTAACTTGGCTACGCGCAATGCCTTTACCAGTGTAATGAGTCATCGCTCTGGCGAAACAGAGGATGTAACCATCGCTGACTTGGCCGTAGGATTAAATACAGGACAAATCAAGACGGGATCTTTATCTCGCTCTGATAGGGTCGCTAAGTACAACCAATTGCTTCGTATCGAAGAAGAATTGGCGGACTCAGCTGTTTACCCAGGAAAAGCCCTATTGGGCTAGACCAAACGTGAATTGGGAAATCGGAAGCTGTAAAGGGGAGTTTAAAGTTCCTTTTTATCTTTCCGATTTCGCACTTCCGATTTGCAAAAGGCGTACTTTCTTTGATTAATGATGAGATTGTCTTAATTTGATCCAAATTTAAAATCCTGGATCATGGCTATGCAAAATAATCCGTTACAACCTCTGCTAGAACAGCTACCTAAACCTTTGCGGAATAGGTATTTTTTGGTATTGGTGGTGTTCTTAGTCTGGATGTTTTTTGTAGATAAGCATGATGTGATGACGGTGATTAGTTTGCAGGGAACCGTTAATAAACTGGAAGAAGACAAGACCTATTACTCTAAGAAACTAGAAGATGCAAAACAGGAGCGACTAGATTTGGAGATCAACAAAGAAAAGTTTGCTAGAGAGCGGTATTATATGCAGAAGTCAAACGAAGACGTCTACATCATAGTCGAAGAAGAAGATAATTAAAATATTCATAAATATCAGGATTTATAGCTTATGTCAGTACTGGTAAATAAGGATTCAAAGATCATTGTACAAGGATTCACTGGAAAGGAAGGAACCTTTCATGCAGGACAAATGATTGAATATGGTACCAATGTGGTAGGCGGTGTGACACCTGGAAAAGGAGGCACAACTCACTTGGACAAACCTGTATTCAATACAGTAGCTGATGCAGTAGCAGCAGTAGGAGCAGATACCTCTCTTATTTTTGTTCCTCCTCCATTCGCAGCAGATGCAGTGATGGAAGCAGCAACAGCGGGTATTAAAGTCATTATCTGTATTACGGAAGGGATTCCTGTGCAGGATATGGTAAAAGTGAAATCTTACATCGATGATTATGATTGCCGATTAATTGGACCGAATTGCCCAGGTGTTATTACACCAGGAGAAGCCAAATGTGGTATCATGCCTGGCTTTATCCACAACCCTGGAAAAATTGGTATCGTTTCTCGCTCTGGTACTTTGACGTACGAAGCTGTAGACCAAGTAACCAAAGCTGGTTTGGGACAATCTACTTGTATTGGTATTGGTGGAGACCCAATCGTTGGGACAACCACTAAAGATGCAGTAGAACTACTCATGAATGATCCGGATACAGAAGGTATCATCATGATTGGTGAGATTGGAGGTAGTATGGAAGCTGATGCAGCTCATTATATCAAAGAACATGGCACAAAACCAGTAGTTGGCTTTATTGCAGGTCAAACAGCTCCCAAAGGCCGTACGATGGGGCATGCCGGAGCCATCATTGGTGGTGAGGATGATACAGCAGAAGCTAAAATGAAAATCATGGCTGAATGTGGCCTTCATGTAGTGAACTCTCCTGCGGAGATCGGCGCTACCATGGTTGCAGCACTAAAAGGATAAGCGCGTAGGCTAATTAAACTTAGGAAACGCAATATAATAGGGTAGGCATTAAACTAATGTCTACCCTATTTGTATTTCTTATTTGTCCTCATTCCTTAAACCGTTAGATAAAAGAACAATATGCAAGATATCTCCAACAAAGTAGCCCTTGTTACGGGTGGTAGTAAGGGAATTGGCTTGGGCATCGCCGAAGTCTTACTCGAAGCGGGCCTCAAGGTCGTCGTTACGAGCCGATCAGCAGAAGTGGCGCAAGCTACCGCTGATAAATTAAACGAATCCTATCCGGGAATGGCCCTAGGCATCGCGTCGGATGTAAGAGACTTGGCCGCCGAGCAAAAGGCCGTAGCAGACACCGTGGCGCATTTTGGACAGCTAGATGTGTTGATCGCCAATGCTGGATTAGGGCATTTTGCACCGATCCAAGACCTTACACCCGAGCAATGGCAATCGACTATCGATACCAATCTTACCGGTGTATTTCACAGTGTAAAAGCAGCGATTTCCGCCCTGAAAGATTCAAAAGGATATATCATTACGATTGCGAGCTTGGCCGGCACGAATTTTTTCCCTACCGCCTCTGCTTATAATGCGAGTAAGTTTGGACTAGTTGGTTTTACGCAAGCCATTATGCTAGATTTGCGGAAGGATGGCATTAAGGTAAGTACGATCATGCCAGGTTCTGTGGCTACTCATTTCAATGATCATACGCCCTCAGAAAAAGACGCCTGGAAAATACAACCGGAGGATCTTGGCCAGATGGTAGCGGACTTATTGCGGATGAATCCTCGTACTTTGCCTAGTAAGGTGGAGGTGAGACCTTCTATGCCGCCGAAGTAAGCAAGAGGTGAAAAGGTGAAAGGGTGAAAGGGTGAAAGGGGGAAAAAATACCCATTCAATTCTTCACCCTTTCACGTCTTCACCTCTTACCTTTACAACATGACTCGTCCTATCATCTGTCTCTTATACACATCTCCGAGCCCACGAGACCGAGGCTGA